>NZ_QUAJ01000031.1 GCF_003391055.1 Psychrilyobacter piezotolerans | reverse complement strand
TCGGAATCTTAGTCTGGGCATTATTATTAGGGGTAGCATTAAAGCATGCACCGGCTTCTACTAAAACAATGATCACAGACTTTTCAGACGGGCTGTCTCAAATTGTAAGATGGGTTATCCATTTAGCTCCATTCGGGATCATGGGATTAGTGTTCAATTCAATTGCAACCAGTGGACTAGCCTCATTATTACAGTACGGTAAATTATTAGGCTTATTATTAGGAGCTATGGCATTTATGGCACTGGTGGTAAACCCGATAATCGCATTTATCATGATGAGACAAAACCCTTACCCATTGGTATTCAGATGTTTAAAAAGAAGCGGAATTACAGCTTTCTTCACCAGAAGTTCCGCTGCAAATATCCCGGTAAACATGGAATTATGCGAGGAATTAGGATTAGACAAAGACATGTATTCAGTATCTATCCCTTTAGGAGCTACTATAAACATGGCAGGAGCAGCTATCACAATATCTGTATTAACCCTTGCAGCAGTACATACATTGGGTATCCAAGTAGACTTCGGAACTGCTCTTATCTTAAGTATCTTATCGGCTGTCAGTGCTTGTGGAGCATCTGGTGTAGCAGGTGGATCATTACTTCTTATCCCGTTAGCCTGCAGCTTATTTGGTATCCCAAATGAAGTAGCAATGCAGGTAGTTGGAGTAGGATTCGTAATCGGAGTAATCCAGGATTCAGTAGAGACTGGTCTTAACTCTTCAACAGACGCATTATTTACAGCTGTAGCTGAATTTGCTGAGTGGAGAAGAGAAGGAAAGAAAATCGTTATCAATAAAGAGCTTAACCTATAAAAATTAAAAAACCCCTTCAGAAAATTCTGAGGGGGTTTTTGCTATAATATGTGTCGAGAGAGGTTTTTTAAAGTACCCTAAGTTTATAACCCACACCATTCACTGTCTTGATACTTTTGGAGATACTTTTCAACTTCTCTCTTAGTTTGGAGATGTACATATCCACCGATCGATCCCCTGGATGATAGGCTATGCCCCATACCTTATCTAAATTTTTTTCCCTGGAAAGAACTACTTCTTGATTTTTAAAAAGAAAAAGAAGAAGATCGTATTCTTTCTTAGATAATTCCACCTCGATCCCATTCTCGGTGACAAGGTGCCTTTCGTCGTCGATGGCTACATCCTTAAAGATATATTTTTTATTGTTTCTAGATCCGCCGGATAGAAGTTTTTCAGCTCGGAGTATTAGTTCCCTGGGATCAAAAGGCTTTTTTATATAATCATTTGCCCCTATTTCGAGAGCTGTCAGTACGTCTTCTATCTCAGTTTTAGATGAGGTCATTATGATCACAGGACTGCCATATTCATGGGGAAGATCCCTGACTATCTTGGTAAAGTTTTTTCCATCCAGACTGGGAATTCTAATATCTATAATCACAACCTCTGGCTTAATTTTTTTTAGAAGTTTGAGGCCGTCCAATCCATCTGATGCCATTTTTACTTTAAAACCATTTTTTTTTTAAAAACAACCTATAAGTTGTTGTGTTCTCAGATCATCATCCACAATCAATGCCTTCACATCGGCCTCCTTATCCTAAAATTTTTTATTTATTTTTCAAGTTCTTGTTTTCTCAAATTTTCCCCGCTCATGGTATAAATAAGACCCTTCCCTAGCTGCATAATCTTGTCTGACAGTCGTTCAAATTTCTTACTTAAAAGCAGGATAATAGATCCACCTTCAATATTTTCAGGACTTTCCTTCATGAAATCAATTATCTCATTTACGACTTCTATCCTCATTTCATCTATTTCTTCATCACAAGCCAAAAGAGTATATATTTTTTTCTCATCCCTTTCTATAAAGGCCTGCATATAGGTTTCAAATATATCGTGAACCTTATTTGCCATCTCCTCTATTATACAGATGTGCTCCTTTGTTCCATTACCATCTTTATTAAGTTTTCTCATAAGTCTGAGGTTGTTTTTCAAAAGGTCTCCCATCCTCTCCAACATCTTAACGCAGTCGATAAAGGTAAGGAGAGCCCTTAAATCCCGTGCTGCCGGCTGAAATCTGACTATAGCTAAGATAGAATCCTCCCTTATCTTTACCTCATAGGCATTTATCCTGTCTTCAACTACCTTTGCTTCCCCATAGAGTGATTGAATAAACACTCTTTTTTCAAGCATCTCCATATTTATTTTGAAAAGTCTATCTACATTTTTAAACATTTCAACAAATTGTTCTGTTATGCTGTCTATTCTTTCATGAAGATTTTTCATTTTATCCCCCTTGTTTTTTTTAGGAGTTTTCTACTCCTATCTTATTTATTTGTTTTATCCGAATTTACCTGTGATATAGTCCTCTGTTTTCTTATTATCAGGGTTGGTAAAGATCTTCTCTGTCCTATTGAACTCTTCCACTACACCTTGGTAGAAGAATCCAGTATATTCAGAGATTCTTGCCGCCTGCTGCATATTATGAGTTACTATGATTATAGTATAATCCTTCTCTAATTCTCTTATTAATTCTTCTATTTTTGCTGTAGATATGGGATCCAATGCTGATGTAGGCTCATCCATCAAAAGAATCTCTGGCTTTACTGCGATGGCTCTTGCTATACATAGTCTCTGCTGCTGTCCCCCAGAAAGGCCCAATGCTGATTTATGAAGTTTTTCCTTTACCTCATCCCATAGAGCCACTGCCTTTAGACTCTCCTCTACTATTTCATCTAAGACCTTCTTATCTTTTTCACCGTGAAGTTTTGGACCATAGACGATATTTTCATAGATAGTCTTTGGGAATGGATTCGGCTTTTGAAATACCATTCCTACTTTTTTTCTAAGTTCAACTATATCGTATTTCTTGCTGAAGATATTGTCTCCATCCAATTTAATTTCTCCCTCATATTTTGATATCTCTATAAGGTCGTTCATTCTATTTACCGACCTTAAAAATGTGGATTTACCGCATCCAGAGGGGCCGATAAGAGCCGTTACTTTATTTTTATAAAAATCCATATTAACATTCTTTAAGGCCTGAAATTCTCCATAGTAAAAGTTAAAGTTTTTTACTTCCAACCTAAGGTCATTATTTTTCATCTTTTTTATTCCTCCTAAAATCAAAGCTATATTATTAAACAGTTTAAAAGCTATCTCCGTTTATTAAATTTCGTTCTTACATATGCTCCTAACAAGTTAAATCCTACTGTTATAAATACTAAAACAAATAATGTTCCATCCATGTTAGCCTTTGGCATATTAGGAACTTGAGTAGCTATTACATATAGATGATATGGTAGTGTCATAGCCTGGTCCCAGATACTCTCCGGTAAAAATGGTAGGTAAAATGCTGCTACAGTAAACATTATCGGAGCCGTTTCTCCTGTGGCTCTAGATATACTCAAGATAACTCCTGTAAGTATCCCAGGTGATGCCGCTGGAAGAACAACCTTCCATGTAGTTTCCCATTTAGTTGCACCCAATGCCAGAGAAGCCTCTCTCAAGTGATTAGGTACCGCCAATAGAGATTCCCTGGTGGCTGTGATGATTACCGGCAGACACATTATCCCAAGGGTTAAAGAACCTGCTATAATCGAAGCTCCCATACCCATATATATTACGAAGAAAGCCATTCCGAAAAGCCCGTATATGATGCTTGGTATCCCTGCCAAATTAACTATTGTAAGGTTTATAGTCCTTCTTATCCAATTGTCCTTTGAATATTCTACAAGATAAACTCCTGTAAGTATTCCAAATGGAACAGATACAAGGATAGTTCCCAATGTAAGGTAGATACTTCCTATGATCGCCGGTAAAATTCCTCCAGCCCTCATCCCGTCTTTTGGAGCCTGAGTTAAAAATTCCCATGAAATAGAGGGTACTCCTGTAAAGACTATATATCCTAGGATGAGAACTACCGGAAGTATAGAGAGTAATCCTACTGCCTTTATAGAATTCTCTATTATTTTTTCTCCTTTTCCCTTTAGTATGCTCATTATTTATCTCCTTTTAATATTTTATTTTCCCATTATCTTTCTAGACTTATGTATAAAATGATCGGCTATTGTATTTGTAGCAAAACTGATAGCGAACAATACTAGTCCTACTGCGAAAAGAGAATAATAATGAGTACTTCCTTGTACTACCTCTCCCATCTCAGCAGCAATGGTTGCCGTAAGTGTTCTTACCGGTGAAAGCACACCAGCATCTAAGATCGGTGCATTACCTGTTACCATAAGTACCGTCATTGTTTCCCCTATAATCCTTCCAAATCCCAGCATGATTCCTGCGAATATCCCAGGGAAAGCTGCCGGTAAGATTATCTTAATTATTGTTTCCAATTTATTAGCTCCCAAAGCCAAAGATGCTTCCTTATAGGATTTATCCAATGCTCTGATTGAGTCTTCCGATATACTCACCATGGTAGGTATCGACATAAAGGCTAATAATATACCACCTGTAAGTGCTGTAAGCCCTGTATTCAATCCAAAGAACTCCTTGATTGGATTAGAAAGAACATAGAGCCCTATATAACCTAATACTACCGAAGGTAAAGCTGCCATAGTCTCTATAAGAACCTTAAGTCCCTCTCTAGTCTTGGGTTTTGCATATTCAGCTATATATATCGCTGTTATCAGACTAAGTGGTACAGATATCCCCAGTGCCACCAATGTTACCCAGAAACTTCCCATAAATAATGGAAGCAGTCCATATTTTTCAGAAAGGGATATCCATTCCTTTCCCATAAAGAAATCTCCCATTGGAAACTCTGTAAAAAACTTCATACTGTTTGTGAAAACAAACAAGAATATTAAAAATACAATTATTATGTTAAATCCTGCTATTCCGAAGATACTATTTTTCATAAATAAATCTTTAGTTTTTCTTATATTCATTATTTTTTCTCCTTATTCATAATTATTATCTTAAGCTTATAACCGATATTTTGCAGTTATAAACTTAAAATAACAGAACTTTTTACAATAATCCCTACATTTAGGCAGGGATTATTGAATTATGTATCTATTTATTTAAATTACTTGGCTGGTACAAATCCTTCTGATTTAACAATTTCTTGTCCCTTAGGTGAAAGTGCAAACTCTACTAATTTAGCTGCATCACCTTTTCTATCTGCATCGACATACCAGTAAACCTCTCTCGCAATCGGGTAACTCTTATCTGCTACATTTTTAAAGCTAGGTTCTACATTATCTACAGATAATGCCTTTACTGAATCTTCCATATATCCCATACCTATGTATCCTAAAGCATATTTATTGTTTTTAACCTCTTGAAGTATTGCTTGGTTTGAAGGCATGTATAGTGTTTTTTTTCCATATTCCTTTTCACTCTTCTTATCTCCATTTCTAACGATTGCCTCTTTAAAGTAAGAATGTGTTCCTGACGATGAATCTCTCGATAAAACTACGATTTCAGCGTCGTCTCCTCCTAATTCATTCCAGTTAGTGATCTCTCCTGCGAATACCTTTCCTAGGACAGCCCTATCTAAGTTCTCTATCTTATTGTCATGATTTGTGATTACAGTTATTCCATCGAATCCAAGTACGATCTCCTCCAGATCAATTCCTACCTCTTTGGCTTTTTCTAATTCCTTATCCTTTATCGATCTGGAAGCCATTGCGATATGTACTGTACCGTTTAATTTTGCTGCGATACCTGTTCCAGATCCACCCCCTGTAACTGCAATCCTTGCTTCTTTATTTTCTTTCATGAATTCCTCAGATATAGCTTGAGAAGTATTTAATATTGTATCTGAACCTTGTAATTTAATTACCTCTGACTTAGTTTTTCCCTCTCCACATGCTACCAATAGTAATAACGATGCACCTAATAATATTTTCTTTAACATTTCATAACCTCCTCGATTTATTTATTTCTTATATTTAGAAGTTTACAGTATCTGTGTAAATACAACATCTATATCCTGTAAAAAAAATGTAAATGTAATTTTTGTTTTGTAAAAAATATGTAAAAAACTTATATAATTACTTACTCTTTTTTTTACCTGCTTTTAAAACTTTTTTTTTAACATTAAAGAGTGTTTGGAAATTTAAAGGAGGACTGCCATACAGATAACCATAGAATTAGAGATTTAGAGATTAAAAAAAAAGGCCGTTGCAGTATTGATAACATTACAATACTTTTGCAACAGCCTAAAATGATATAAAAACTTAGGATATTTTTTATCCATATCTGCTGATTAAAGTGATTTAAACACCCTTTCGGCAAATTCCCTTGCAGCTTTCACTGCAGATTCATTTTGAAAATATTTCTTCCCGTCAATATCCCGAACAGCTAACTTTCCTATATATTCTAGGTTTGAATGTTTTGAATATCTCCTGAGCCCTTCCTCAAAAACTCCGGCTCCCTCTTCTATTTCATAGCCGCATGTTGTAATTAATCCACACTTTTTCCCTTCCCAAAGGCAGGGGCCCTTGGAGTCTCCATAATATTTATTCATCCCATAAACCAGCCTGTCCATAACTGCCTTCATAGGCGGTGTGCAGTACCATGAATAGATAGGCGTTGCAAATATAATACAGTCGGATCTCAAAACAGCTTCATATATTATATTCATGTCATCCTCCTTGGGACAGCCTGGATTTTCAAAAATATTTTGACATGTCCAGCATGCTGTACAAGGTTCTATATGTTTATCTTTAAGTGTTATATAATCGATATCTACTCCCAGCCTCTTTAATTCATCCACAAAAGGTTCCAACAACAATGCAGTATTACTGCTATTTCTTAAACTCCCGAACAAAATACATACCCTCATGATTCCTCCTCATTTTTTTCAGTATACAATCTTCCTATATTAGGGTACCCTCACTTTTTCTGGAAGTCAACTCTATATAGTTCCCCTTATCTCCCGTAAATTTTGTTTTATATCCCTCATTTCCTTTAAAACTCATCAAAATATATGGTATAATTTAAACAATAATTTGGCCGAAAGCCGTAAGGAGTGAATTATGAGTAAAAGAATAGCCACTATGTCGATATTTGTTGAAAATAGAGAGAGTATAGCCAGTATAAACAAGATATTAATGGATTTTTCCGAAGAAATAATTTCCAGGATGGGAATTCCTTACAGGGAAGCCGGTATTTCTGTTATTGTGTTGATTTTAGAAACAGATAATGATAAAATAGGAGCACTATCAGGTAAAATAGGTAATCTTAAGGGTGTGTCTGTAAAGACTGCTGCCAAGAAATAACCTATTTATCCTAATTACAAGGAGATTTATTGAATTTCTGAGTAAAAGGGAGATGATTGAAAGTCATTTTTTTATTTTAGATCATGTGATTTTTATATCAGTCTTCAAATTATTAAATTTTGGAGGTATAAGATGAATAACTTAGCATGGAAAGAAGAGGTTAAAGAGGAAAGTTTTATCAATTCTGATTTAATCGAATCACTATTATTGACTAACCCTACAGATGAAGATTTTTACAGGGTTATGGAAAAGGCAAAAAAAGGTGAAAGACTTAGTTTGGAAGAAACAACTGTTCTTTTAAATACCGAAGATCAGGATAAGATCGATGAGATGTTTGCATTGGCAAAACATATCAAAGAGGATGTCTATGGAAATAGAGTAGTATTATTTGCTCCCCTGTATCTGGGAAATAAATGTACCAACTCCTGTACCTACTGCGGGTTCAATGTTCATAACCAGCAGATGAGCAGAAAGACACTTTCCCTGGATGAATTGGGGCAAGAGATAGAAGCCCTTGTAGACGAAGGTCATAAGAGACTTATCCAGGTATACGGTACCCATCCCGACTATTCTCCTGAATATATCAGAGATACTGTAAATAAAACTTATTCTATAAAAAAAGGTAATGGAGAGATCAGGCGTGTCAATATAAATGCAGCTCCTCAGACTATTGAGGACTTTAAAATTATAAAGGAATCGGAGATTGGAACATATCAGATATTCCAGGAAACATATCATGAGCCCTCTTATGCAATGGTTCATCCAAAGGGAGAAAAATCTAACTTTAAGTGGAGATTATTTGGTCTGTCCCGTGCTATGAAAGCGGGAATAGACGATGTAGGTATCGGAGCATTGTTTGGTATCTATAAGTGGAAATTTGAAGTTTTAGGATTGATGCAGCATGTGGAACATTTGGAAGATAATTTTGGTGTAGGACCCCATACAATATCGTTTCCCAGGTTAAATGAAGCTTCCGGAGTCAACCATGATGATAAATACCTGATCAATGATATGGAATTAAAGAGGATCATAGCTGTCCTGAGGTTGGCAGTTCCCTATACGGGACTTATCCTGACAGCCCGTGAAAATGCTGAACTGAGACGTGAATGTATGGAACTTGGAGTATCTCAGATCGATGCCGGTACTCAGATAGAATTACAGGGATATTCCACTAAAAAAAATAAATGCCAGCAGGATTTAGATAAGGAGCAGTTTAAGATAGGTGATTCCAGAGATCTGGATGATATCTTAAGGGAACTTATGGAAAACGGATTCACTCCTTCATTCTGTACAGCCTGTTACAGACTTGGCCGTACCGGGGAACACTTTATGGAATTTTCAAAACCTGGATTTATCCATAATTTCTGTACTCCAAATGCTATCCTGACTTTAGCTGAATATCTTGAAGATTATGCCAGTGAAGAAACTAAAAAAGTAGGTTATGATTTAATCGGTTCCAGCGTCGGTACATCCAGATTAACTGAAGAAACTAAGGCTTCTCTAAAGGTAAAATTAGAGGAGATAAAAAATAGCAAGAGAGACCTGTACTATTAGATCAAAAAAAGCGTAGATTTTTCTACGCTTTTTTTGATTTAATTATTTTGACTTATTTAACCCAGCTATTCTTGCTTCGGTTTCTCTTCACATCGTAAAATTTATTTTTACTAAAATTAAGAGACCGTAGGAACTATTAAAGGAATCTTTTTATTGATCTCGTAAAGTGATAGTGTATATAACCTTTAAATTTTAGGAGGAAAAAATATGAAAAAATTATTATTTTTGATCTTTAACCTTATATTTTTCATCTCTTGTTATACATCTTCGCCCCCTGTATCTGATTTTTCCAGGGATCTGCCTGTCCCTCCTCTTTTAGAGGGAACACTTGCAGATGGGGAGATCAACTATGAATTTGAGGTAAAAAAAGGAGAAACTGAAATTATAGAGGGGATAAAAACCGAAACCTATGGATATAACGGAAATATTTTGGGTCCTACTATAAAAGTTCGGAAAGGGAAAAATTATAGGTTTAAAATATATAATAACCTGGGAGAAAGAACCAGCGTCCACTGGCATGGTCTTCGAGTTCCCGGCGAGATGGATGGCGGCCCCAATCAAATGTTTATTGATGGAGATTACTGGGAACCACATTATAAAATAGAACAACCTGCCGCTACCCTGTGGTACCATCCCCATACTTGGCATAAAACAGGGGAACATGCATATATGGGCTTAGCTGGTATCTATATTATAGAAGATGAAATCTCCGATAATCTCCCCATTCCAAAGGAGTATGGTGTAGATGATTTTCCAATTATTGTCCAAGATAAACGATTTGATAGATGGGGAAATCTGGTCTATTCCAATGAACATATAGGGGCTATGTATGGAATGAGAGGAGATACCTTAATAGTCAACGGAATCCTTGCTCCCGCTTTAGATATAAATAAAAAATATATTCGATTCAGAATTTTAAACGGTTCCAATGCCAGTAATTATTTATATAGCTTCAGCGATAACAGGGATTTTTACCAAATAGCTACCGATGGCGGGTTTTTAGAAAAATCCAATAAACTAAAAAAAATATTCCTATCTCCTGGTGAAAGGGTGGAAATCATTGTGGAGTTTAAGGACCAGGATAAAAATAAAAATTTATATCTACGTACAGATAATAAAAATATAATGAAATTCAATGTAAAAAAATTAAATAAAAATATAGAAAAAATCCCTGCTAAGCTGGTAAATTTTCAAGAATATGATATTCCAT
Organism: Psychrilyobacter piezotolerans; assembly: GCF_003391055.1. Classification (NCBI taxonomy): domain Bacteria; kingdom Fusobacteriati; phylum Fusobacteriota; class Fusobacteriia; order Fusobacteriales; family Fusobacteriaceae; genus Psychrilyobacter; species Psychrilyobacter piezotolerans. The sequence goes on along the minus strand of NZ_QUAJ01000031.1, from coordinate 18,127 downwards.
TCAATGTAAAAACCAGAGAATTTATCCTCCAGGGATTGGGACACATGGTTACTATCAATGGAAAACAAATCAATATGAACAGAGTTGATGAATATGTTAATTTAAATGAAATTGAAATATGGGAGATTAGAAATATTGGAACTATGCACGGCACAATGATGGGGGGGATGATGGGAGGAGGCAGGATAAATCCAAACGATGACACTGGTTTTTCCAATGGCGGCAGATCCCTTAACGGCCATTCTTTTCATGTACACGCAGTACAATTTAGAGTTCTAGAAAGAAATGGCCAAAAACCAAAAGCCTTTGAAGATGGATGGAAAGATACGATTTTTATCGATATGGAAGATGTTGTCAGGGTTGCTGTTAAATTTGAAGATAAAGGGTTATTTATGTACCATTGCCATATCTTAGAACATGAAGATAATGGAATGATGGGAACTTTTTTAGTAGAATAAAGATAAAATAGAGGAGATTTTCTTATCTCCTCTATTTTATCTTTAATTTCCAATTCCTCCTACTTTCAATTAATTATGATATAATATATATTATAATTAAATATTATTATTGGAGGTAAAAAATGAGAATACTTAGAAAAGTTACCCTGGAAAATACAAAATTAGAGGGAAAAAAAATATATAAAAGAATAGCTGCCAGGGGAATTATCTTAGACGGTGAAAACATCTTACTGCTCTATACAAAAAGGTATGATGACTACAGTTTCCCAGGGGGAGGAGTCGACCAAGGCGAAAATCTTATCGAGGGTGTAAAAAGAGAGATCAATGAGGAGACAGGAGCTAAAAATATAGAGATATTGGCTGAATATGGTGTCTATGACGAGATGAAACCTATCCATAAAAAAAACTATGATTATGTCAATATGACCTCACATTTTTTCATCTGCGATATCCACAAGGAATTAGGAGAAACTAATTTAGAAGATTACGAGATCAATAATGGTATGGATGCCAGATGGGTAAATATCTATGAGGCTATTGCCCACAACAAAGAAGTTATCAAAAATCAGCCTGAAACCATTGGTCTTTTTATAGACAGAGAATTATTTATGCTGGAATTAGTGGCAAAGGAATTAATAGAGAAAAATTAAAAAAACTTTACCACCAATTGTCACTAATCTACACGAAATGAAAGATAAGATTTTGAAACAGACGATTTTTTACGACTAGGATTAAATAAGAAATGATAAAAACCAAAACACTAACCGCAAATTGCGCTAATATTTTAATTGGAGATGATTGGTGGAAATTGGTGGCAAAAACAGAATTTGAATTTTATTAATCCGTGGAGATCAGAGCTCTTGTCAGATTTAATCCGCGTTCTATAGATTCGCGTAATTCGCGGTAAAAAAAGGAGTTAGTTATGAATAAAGCTTATGAAATTTTAAAAAAATATTTTGGATATAGCAGTTTTAAAGAGGGACAGGAACCCATCATTAAAAGTATCCTGGACGGCCATGATACCTTGGGAATTATGCCCACCGGGGGAGGTAAATCCATCTGCTACCAGATTCCCGCTCTGATATTTGAGGGGATAACCCTTGTGGTGTCTCCTCTAATCTCCCTTATGCAGGATCAGGTAGATGCATTGAATACATTGGGAGTATCATCGGTCTATATCAACAGCACCCTGACACCTAAAGAGATGCACACCATCTATATGGAGATCTCAAATGGAGACCATAAGATTATCTATGTCACCCCGGAAAGATTTGAAAATTCAGAGTTTATCGACAGGATCAGAATGGAAAAGATATCCCAGATAGCCATAGACGAGGCACATTGTATCTCCCAGTGGGGGCATGATTTTAGAAGATCATACCTCAATGTTCCTGATTTTATAAAACAACTTCCCAGCAGCCCGATAATTACAGCATTTACAGCTACTGCAACTCCCAAAGTCAGGGAAGATATTATAAAAAACCTGAGGTTCAAGCCCAATGTCTTCATAAGCGGGTTCGACAGGAAAAACCTGAAATTTACCACTGTAAAAGGTGTTAACAGTTTGTCCTATATCAAAAAATACCTCAAAGAACACAGCGATGAGGGGGGAATTATCTATGCCTCCACAAGGAAGGAAGTCGATTCCATCTATTCAGAGTTAGCTGACCGTGGATACAGGGTAGGGAAATATCATGCCGGGATGTCCGATAACGAAAGACAGCAGAACCAGGATGATTTTATAAATGATAAACTAACCCTCATGGTTGCCACCAATGCCTTTGGGATGGGAATAGATAAGTCCAATGTACGTTTTGTTATCCACAGCAACCTGCCAAAAGATCTGGAAAGCTACTATCAGGAAGCCGGGAGAGCCGGGAGAGACGGGTTGGATGCTCACTGTATATTAATATTCAATCCCAAAGATATACAGACCCAGACTTTTTTCATAAACAACAATCAGTTTGAATCCTCCGAGGAGATCATGAATATCAAACGGGAAAAATTGGGTTCCATGGTGAACTACTGCCATACTTCTAAATGTGTCAGATCATATATTTTAGAATATTTTGGGGATGACAGGATAGAAAACTGCGACAATTGCAGTAACTGCCTGGATGACGGTGAAGTAGAAGACATCACAATTGAGGTTCAAAAAATACTTTCCTGTGTCTACCGTACAGAGCAGAGATTTGGAATAAATATGATTGTAGGAGTCCTGGGAGGCTCTAAAAATAAGAGTATCCTCAACTGGAATTTAGACAAAGCATCTACCTATGGGCTCCTCTCCGATTATTCCCAAAAAGACATCAGAGCTTTGGTGGACCTCCTTGTAGGAGATGAATATTTAGAAGTTACTAAAACAGAGTTCCCGACTTTGAGGCTGACTAAAAAAGCCTTTGAATTTATAAAGAGTAAGGAGAATTTTACCAGAAAGGTAACGAAAATCCAGAGAAAAACTACCTATGAATGGGAGGGCAGCTTTGATCTCCTTCGTAAACTTCGAGCTGATATTGCAAGGACTGAAGGGAAACCGCCATATACTATATTTTCCGATAAAACCATCCAGGAGATGGCCAGATATCTCCCTACTGACTATGAAGGTCTATTGGATATAAGTGGTGTAGGAGAGAAAAAATATGAAAAATACGGAATAAAATTTTTAGAGGTAATAAAAGAGATAAAGGGAGACACCAGCCCCATAGAAGTGAAGGAAGTCCTAAAAAAAGAGGCTAAACCTAAAAAAGCAAGTACCAAGGACAGCACCCACAGGATCTCCTACCAATTATTTTTAGAGGGTAAAAATGTGGGTGAAATTGCAGCTGAAAGAAAAAGTAAGTTCGATACCATCCTCAGCCATCTCTTCAAATGTATGGACGAGGGATTAGAAGTTGACCTGTCCAGGATCGTGGACAGTGAAAAAAAGAAAACGATACTGGCTGCCATAGAAAAGGTCGGCGGAACTCTCCTCCGGCCCATAAAAGATGAACTTCCCAAGGATATTGAATATTATGAGATCAAGGCGGTACTTCAGGAGCTCAAAGTAAATCAAGTGTGATTAAGTAAAACAGAAGCTCAGAAACTAAGCTTTGTCCGTCTTTCTTTGTAGTTTAGGTTCACGAGTGTTAAATTTAGATTCTAAAGATTCCATCTTTAATACGGGTCTCTTTTCTCTTGAAAGAAAACGAGACGTAAAAGTTCAAGAAGGTTTATAATTGTCTTAGTGAGTAGCTCACAATCGTCATTGTAGAAACAGTACTGCTGAAGCTCAACGACTATAAACTTCGATTAAAAAGTGAAAATCTCTCTCCCTGTGGAGGGAGAGAGAAAGAAAGAGAGAGGGTCTCTTGGGATGACTATAAGCTTCAGAAAATTTTATTGAAAATAACCTAAAAAAAGTAGAGGATGAGCCAGGCTCATCCTCTACTTTTTTATTTAATTTACACCGCAGGTTTATCCTTTAAAACTGTCATTTTAGTAGCTACAAATGCGGCAAGTATGATTATAGTACTTCCCATTATTATCTTCAGGGTTGGAATCTCTCCCAATATAAAGGCAGCAAATATAATCCCGTATACAGGCTCTAAACATGTGGTAACACTCACCGTGCTTGCACTGATCCTCTTGAGCGACAGGACAAAGAGGGTATGGGCTATCCCCGTAAAAACTACTCCTAATATTACCATGAAAAATATATCCCTTACCGATGGAAGTTTATTCCATAACAATAAAACGGGAATAGACCAAAATGATGCTCCCAGACACTGATAAAATGTAAGTTTGATCCCCGATACCGAGCTTGAAAACTTTTTATTCATTATGGCCAAAATTGCAAATGAAAATCCGGAAAACACCCCCATTCCTATCCCGTTTAACATCTTAACATCTATCCCATTTAACGGTATTACCATGGAAATCCCGATAAAAGTTATCATGGCAGTAATAATTTTTTTTCCCTCTAATTTTTCCTTAAAAAACAGTGGTTCCATAAAGGTTGTAAAAATAGGAAAACTCGAAAAAGACAGCAGTCCCAGAGCTACACTGGATAACTTAATCGCCTGAAAAAATGAAAACCAGTGAAGAAATAGTAGTGACCCCTGCAAAATTATAATTTTTTTTGAAGTTGGAGAACTCATCTCTACCCTCTCATTTTTAAACTTAAGAACAATATAAAGAAATATTGCAGCAGAGATAACCCGGCCGCTGACAATGACCTGGGCAGGTGCCTCTATGAGTTTACCGAAAAGTCCCGACAATCCGAAAAGTAACACCGCAGTATGCAGTATAATAAGATCCTTTTTCATCTATAACCCCCTCTAATCTTTTTACATCCATAAATAATATCACCTTTTAACTAGGAATAGAAGTAAAATTTGTTTATTATTTGATATATAAATGTATAACAGATAAATAGCAAAAGGCAGAATCAGAAATCTCCAATTCCGCCTTTTTTATCTCTCCCCACTATCCTTCCCATTTTGTAAAGGGGAAGGTGTCCTTTAGGACGGATGGGGTTAGGTTTACTTTCTCACTTCGGTTACATTCATCTTAATTGCAGAGAATTTACACTTATCGAAACAAAGTCCGCAGCCAATACATTTTTCCTGGTCAACTTTATGTTTTTCTTTAACTGCTCCTTCGATACAGGCAACCGGACATACTCTTGCACAAGCTGTACAACCAATACATTTTTCTTCGATTACTTCGGCTTTCTTAACCTCTTTAATCTCATTTACTATTGCATTTGTCGGGCACTTCATCGAGCAAAGTCCACAGTTGATACAAAGATCTGAATCGATCTTGGCTACGTTATTTTTTACCGTAACTGCATTAATTATATTTCCGTCAGCATCTTTTACTTTTACCGGACATGCCTTTACACACATTCCACATGCGATACATGCTACAGTACAAGATTTTCTGGCTTGGGCCCCCTTATCCTTAGAGCTGCACAATACCGTTACTTTTTGATTTTCAGGCATCATCTCTATGATATTTTTAGGACATTCCTTCACACACTTAGTACATGAGATACATTTTTCCTCATTTATAACTGCGATCCCTCTTGCATTGATCTCTATTGCATCAGCCGGGCATACTTTTACACAGTCTCCATATCCTAAACAACCATACCAGCATGACTTGTCTCCACCAAAATAAAGGGTAGATGTAGCACACGTTTTCATCTCAGTATCCAGGTCATATATCTTAGTTGTCTTAGAGTTATCTCCCTGACATTTTACTCTGGCTACCTGCTTTACAGCATTCGGGTCAGCACCTTCACCACCCATAATAGCTGCTATATCATTTACAACCTGTGCACCACCAGGAGCACATAGTGTAGGGTCAGCACCTTCTAATGCTACTGCTTCTGCATACCCTCCACATCCAGGGAATCCACAGGCTCCACAGTTGGCACCAGGTAATACATCCATTATTTTTTCAACATTAGGATCTATCTCTACCTCAAATTTCTTTGAAGCAAAAGCTAAGAACAGTCCCATAGTCAGACCGATCCCTCCTAATACTAATACAGCGTATATCATTTCTAACCTCCAAATCTATCTCATAGATTAATTATTTTAATTATATTTTCATTCCAGAGAATCCCATAAATGCCATAGCTAATAATCCAGCTGTGACAAAGGCTATTGCTACACCTTGGAATGGTCTTGGTACATCTGCATATTCTAATCTTTCTCTTATTCCTGCAAGTAAGATAAGTGCCATAGTAAATCCTATTGCTGCTGCCATACCATTTACAACAGTTTCAATAAAGTTATACTTCTCTTGAATATTTAAAATTGCTACCCCTAGTACCGCACAGTTAGTTGTGATAAGTGGTAAAAATACTCCTAAAGCCTTATAAAGGTTAGGTGAAGTCTTTTGCACTGCCATCTCAACAAATTGTACCAATGAAGCTATTATTAATATAAATGCTATTGTCTGTAAATATTCCAATCCAAAGGGAACCAATAGATAGTTTTGTACTACCCAGGTTACTGCTGATGCCAAGGTCATTACGAAAGTAACGGCCATCCCCATTCCTATTGAAGATTCTACCTTTTTAGAAACACCCATGAAAGGACATATCCCTAAAAATTTAGCAAATACAAAGTTATTTATAAATATAGAACCAAATATGATTCCAAATAAATTTCCTAAATCCATCGATTATCCCTCCTTTTTCATCTTAATATAATTTTGTGTTGCTATGATAAAACCAATTGTTATAAATGCTCCAGGTGCTAATATGAATATTAACGCCGGCTGGAATGTAGGAGGAGTCAGTTGTAATCCGAAGAAACTTCCATTTCCTAAAACTTCTCTGATAGCACCTAATACTGTAAGTGCCAGAGTGAACCCCAGTCCATTTCCAATACCATCTAATAATGAAGGAAATACCCCATTTTTAGAAGCAAAACTCTCGGCTCTTCCCAGGATTATACAGTTAACAACTATCAGGGGTAAAAATAACCCTAATACTGAATAGAGATCCGGAAGGTACCCCTGCATTACCATCTGTACGATAGTTACTAAAGTAGCTATTACAATGATATAAGCCGGTATTCTAACCTTTGCCGGTATCAGGTTTTTTATAGCTGATATGATTACATTTGAACATGATAAAACCACCAGTGTCGCCAGTCCCATTGCCATACCATTGATAGCCGAGTTAGTTACACCTAGTGTAGGACATAATCCAAGCAATAATACGAATACCGGATTCCCCTTAATTAATGGATCTGTTAAAAGCTTTATATAGTTATTCTTAGCCATTAGTTTTTCACCTCTGCTTCAAATGCTTTAGTTGATTTTTTTACTCCGGTAAATACAGCCATAGGAGATATTGTAGCTCCTGCAAAACCGTCTACACTTTTATTAAATTCATAAGATTCATCTCTGCCAACCCAAAGAGCCTGCCAATCAGCATTTTCTACATTTGTTCCAAGTCCGGGAGTTTCTGACTGCCCGGTAACCTTTAGACCAGTGATAGTTCCCTTTGTATCTAATCCCAATACGAAAGTTATCACACCGGAATATCCGTTGGTTTTTACAGTACTTGCATACCCCACTAAATTCCCTTCAGCGTCGTAACCAGGAATAAATGTTTCCCCTTCGGCTGTTACTTCCGCCGCCTCTTTAAATTCTGCTGCTAAAGGCAGTACTTGTTTTCTAGCTTTATTTACTATCTCTCTGTTGATTTTTTCTATTTGTGGTGCAGTTATTGTATTTACACTGGATAACAATCCAGCTGCAACTGCTGCTATTACCAGTAATACAGCACCATAATGTACTAATCTATTCATTATTTTGCTACACCTCCAAACAACTTCGGTTTAGTGTATTTATTTATAAGGGGTACAACTCCATTCATGATCAGGATAGAGTATGCCATCCCTTCAGGATATCCGCCTTTAAATCTGATTAAAGTTACCAAAGCACCTATTCCAAAGGCAAATATCATTTGACCTTTTTCAGTATATGGAGAAGTTACCATATCTGTTGCCATGAAGAATGCTCCTAAGAATAATCCTCCCGATAACATATGCATTATCGGATCTCCACCGAATAAAAATGCTCCCACTCCTACTGTTCCTATTATAATAGCCGGTACCTTCCAGTTTACCTGACCTTTATAGATTAAGTAAGCTCCACCTAATAGGAGTCCCAATGCTGAAGTTTCTCCAATGCATCCACCCATTTTACCTAGTAGAGCGTTCATATATGGGTTTCCTGCTGCAACCAAAGTTCCGTCTAACCCTCTTTTCATAGCATCTAACATAGTCGGTCCTGCCTGGCCGTCCAATACAAAAGTAGTTATAGCTACCGGCCAAGACGCTTGAACAAATGCTCTACCAACCAATGCCGGATTGAATATATTATGTCCTAACCCGCCAAATAACATCTTTCCTAATAGGATAGAAACTGCAGATCCAACTATAATTATCCAGTATGCCATAGTTACCGGAACAACGAATGCAAATAATATACCTGTTATTACTGCACTTCCATCTTTTACCTCTATATCTTTACCCATTATTTTCTGCATAATCCCTTCAGTTGCCATACATGTTCCAACTGCAATCAAAGTAGTAGTCAGTGCCTGTATTCCAAATACATAGACTGCCATAAGTAATGCCGGTAATAAAGCTATTATTACGTCATACATTACTTTTTCTACTGTTTCACTGGTTCTCACGTGTGGTGAAGGACCCATCTTTAACAATTTCGCCACTTTTTTGCCTCCTAAATTTTATATACCGTCATTGATGAATAGTGAATATCACAATCCGCCAACCACTGATAATAAATCAATAATTACAAGTTACTGCTTCTATTTATTTCCTTGCCATAGTTCTTAACTTAGCTTTTCCGATATTGATAGCTTCTGTCAACGGTCTGTTTGACGGGCAGATATAAGCACATGATCCACATGAGATGCAGTCCATCAATTTATATTTTCCCATCTCTTCCCATTGATTAAATTTAGCCAATTTAGCATACATAAGAGGCTCTAACCCCATTGGACAGGCTCCTATACATTTCCCGCAAAGGATACAGTTTTTTGCCTTACAAGGATTTGTTTCTGCCGTTGTAAGAGCTAATAAACCGGACGTTCCTTTAACTACAGGTACATCTTCTGTATGCTGGGCCATTCCCATCATAGGTCCCCCCATAACAAGTTTGTCTACCTCTTCTCTCTCTACCCCTGCATAATCTAACATATCTTTAAACATAGTTCCTATTCTAACTTTCAAGTTCATAGGTTTTTTGATTGCTTTTCCTGAAATAGTCACTACTTTTTCAATAAGCGGCATTCCATTAACGATTCCATCATATACTAAAGCTGCCGTTGCAGTATTTTGCACCACTACTCCTACAGCAGAAGGTAATTTCCCGCTTGGAACCTCTCTGTCTAAGATAGCTTTGATAAGCTGCTTTTCTCCACCCTGTGGGTATTGAGTTTTAAGTGGACAGACTTCGATACCATTATCCCCTTCACTGGCTTTTATCATAGATGCTATAGCTTCTGGTTTATTATTTTCAATACCTATCTTGGCATTTTTCACTCCTAAGATATGCATGATGATCTTTATCCCTTCAATGATTGATTTGGGATCTTCCAGCATAAGTCTGTTATCTGCATTTAGATACGGCTCACATTCTGCTCCATTCATCACTAAAGTGTCGATAGTTACATCTTTTGGTGGATTTAGTTTAATATGAGTTGGGAAACATGCTCCTCCTACTCCTACTATTCCTTTCTCTCTAATCATTGCAAGTAAGTCTTCCTTAGGTGCACTTTTCCAGTCTTTGATCGTTTTTAATTCTGCCAATTCTTCCTCACCATCATTTTCAATGATGATTGTGTTCACCTTTCCACTTAATGGAAATGGTAAAAATTCAATTTTTTTAACTACTCCACTCACTGGTGAATGAACCGGTGCTGACATAAAAGCTTCACTATCTGCAATTTTTTGACCCTTCAGTACTCTATCCCCTGGTTTAACCAGGGCATTTAGTGGTGCACCAATATGCTGCAACAGTGCTACATGTACCATCTTTGGCGCGTCAAAAGTTTGAATAGCTTCATTTTCAGTCTGTACCTTGTTTTCAGAAGGGTGTACCCCGCCTTTGAACGTAAACAGTTTCATCTACAAAACACTCCTTTTTGTTAATTTATATTTAATTATTTTTTTCGTAATTTGCCCTTAATTTTACCACAATTCGTTCAGTAATACAACATTTAGTGTTGTGAATTTATTCTTTTTATCCTTTTGGATGCTAAAATGACATTCTTTTGTTATAAGTTCGTTAACTATAACTATACATGATTTCCAGCTAAAAAAGTCTTCTATTGTGAAATATAATACGTTTTTTTGAACTTTGATCATTTAGAATTTCATAGATTCCCACAGCCTGTTTTATCTTTAGTATTTTTTTTCTCAAATCTCCTCCTATGGAAATCCCCAGCTTATCCTTTCTATCCCCGATTAATATTCTATTTCCTAAAACTTCGCTCACCCCCTCCAATTCCTCTATATCAACAGGATCCCAAAGGATTGTTTTTCGTTCCTGCTCCAAAGAATATTTGATGGTATGGAGGGTCCCTCCAGATCTGCCTGTCTGCACCACAAAGATACCACAGGTCATTCCAGACTGGAGGCGGTTTCTCAAGATAAAGAATATAGACAAGTTAGAAGTTGTAGGAGGGAGTTCCGACATCAAAAATCCATTTTTCTCCAATATTTTTTCCGACAACTCCCGATTTTCTTTAGGGTATATGGGAGTTGCCAGACCCTGCCCCAATATTGCCCCTGTCTGCCCCTGGCCCTCAAGGCTACCCATATGACCATATTCATCACATCCAAGGGCTAATCCGCTGATATTCCACCAATTATTTCTGGCTAACAATACCCCCATCCTCCTGGCCACTTCCCGGCCATATTTTTTTTCCGGTTTTCGGCTGCCGATTACGGCCAGAGATTTTTCCAACTCCTTCTCATTGGGAAAATAACCCCTGTAAAAGATCATAAATGGGGGATCTTTCAGCTCCTTTAAATTTTTAGGATATTTTTTAGAAAAGTATCCTAAAAATTTAATATCCTCTTTTTCACAGATTTGAAATTCCTCCCCTACCCTGATCTTTAATCTTTCCAGGTTTAAAATTCCATCTTCTGATAAAAAGTATGTTACAGCGTTCTCTACCCTTTTTTCAGCCTTTATCCTGGGATTCTCCACCTTTAATATATGCACCGATTCTAAGATTATTTTTTTCAGGGAGATCCTATCCAATTTAAATATATTTTGTTTCCTGTCTACAGAATAAAAAAACAACTTATAAAGGATATCGTGACTCAATTTAGGAGATGGGTAGCCTCTCCTAGAAACATCTGAATATATCAATGAAAATAACATAAAATCTTCCTTTGTATATAGCACAGAACTCCTCCCGGCAGATTTTTACCACATCTAAATCGTGATTTTTTTAACAAAACCTTATAAAATTTTTATTAAAATATAAGCATTTAATTAGTATTAAATATAACTTAAAAATTACTGAAAAACAAGCTTCTTTTTTATATTTATACTAAAACATTATCAACATGAGATTTCAGAGGGGTTTCACCTGCTGCCACTTTACAAATATATATAAAAAATTACAAATATATATAAAAAAAGGTTTTCGGAATCACTCCGAAAACCTTCTCAGCCTATTTATTTTTTCTCTCTCAACAGCACCACTGCATAGGATTTTACCCCAATTTCTTCCCCGGTAAATCCCAATTTTTCCTCGGTTGTAGCCTTTACACTTACCCTGTCCAAGTCTAAATCCAATTCTTCAGCCAGGTTCTTCCTCATCTCAATAATATAGGGTTTTAATTTAGGCTGCTGCATCACTATTTGAGAATCTATATTCACTATCTCAAAGCCCCTATCATCTATAAGTTTCTTTACATGGTTTAATAATTTTATGCTGGATATCCCCTTATAGGCCTCATCTGTATCTGGAAAATGCTGCCCGATATCCCCCAAGGCCAAAGCTCCTAACAATCCATCCATGATGGCATGAATCAATACATCTGCGTCTGAGTGCCCCAGCAGCCCTTTTTCAAAGGGTATTTCTATCCCACCCAGGATCAGTTTTCTGCCCTCTACCAATCTGTGAACATCATATCCGTTTCCTATCCTATACATAGTCTCAACCTACTTCCATTCATGGTAAATTTTATCATAAAATTCTATTATCTCTTCTTTGGTCACAGTGGATGTTCCCATTCTTCCAACTACTACTCCTGCTGCTACATTGGCTATTTTAGCAGCCTCATGCCATGATGCTCCGGCGGCGGCTGCCAGGGTAAATACAGAAATAACCGTATCTCCTGCTCCAGTGACATCATATACTTCCTTGGCAAAGGTCGGAATATTTATAATCTCATCCTCCAGGAATATACTCATTCCCTCCTCACTTCTAGTCAGAAGTAAGTTATCCAGGTTTAATTTAGCTTTTAATTCCAGACCTAGTTTTTCTGTATCTTCTATCACAGATAACCCCATGCATTCCATAGCTTCCTTTCTATTGGGAGTCATAGATGTAGCCCCCATATAGTTTAAGGCATTACTTGGTTTTGGATCTACCGTTACTATTATATTATTTTCACGAGCTATTTCAATAACTTTTTTAGCTAAAGTAGGAGTAAGCACTCCCTTATCATAGTCCGATAGGATGATCGCATCTAACTTATCTAAGTGGGATTTCAAATTTTTTATGATAAGCTCCTCATGATACGGTGTTATATCTTTTTTATCTTCCCAGTCCAGTCTTAATAACTGCTGGTGCTGAGCTATAATTCTTCTCTTTACTATGGTAGGTCTGTCCTCTGCAATTACTACACCTACTGTATCTATCTTTTCTTTTTTCAATTCATTCAATAACCTGTTTCCGTTTCCGTCATCTCCTATTACTCCAAAGGAATGACACTTACATGAAAGGGCAGATAAGTTATTTAGGACATTGGCTCCCCCGCCTAAAACAAACCTTTCCTCCTTTACATTTACTACAGGTACCGGAGCTTCCGGCGAGATTCTGGTAACCTCTCCTATAATATAGTCATCTAACATCATATCCCCTATTACTGCAATTGTCATATCTTTAAATTTATCTAAAATATCTATTAATCTAGTCTTGGCAACCATCTTTCCTCCCATTAATCGCATGTTTTATGTACCCTTAGTATAACATCACATCTAGATTTTTTCAATTTTAAAAACCGTGACAGACAGTGCCACGGTTCATTTAAACTGACTATCTTTATTTTCTAAAAATCATATCTCAAACCTAAACCTATAAAATAATTTGCCCTATTGTCTACAATGGGTGAATCTCCAATCTCATTCCCTACATACTGTATCTCTGCTAAACCAAATACCGTCCAGTTGGGGGTAAAGTTATATCTGGCTGATGCTCCTATAGCTGAAGCATACGCAAATTTATTTGGTTCATAAACTTCATTTAATTTAGTACTTCTAGGATCATTTACCTCGTCTTCACTTACACCAAAATAATAATCCACCATATTTTTATCCAGTAAACTAAGGTTGATCTGTGGTATGATTAACAATTTATCAGTTACTACAAAAGGTCTCAGGGCAGATATTTTTCCTGATCCCCCTCTTTTTCCACCCCTCACTTCACCTATAAGTTTTACCTTTTGAAAATCGGTATTATAACCCAGTCTCAATCCAAATTCCACCTGGGTATCTCTGCTGTTTATTCCTTTATATCCATCTTTCATGTCTGAATTATTCAGTTGAGTTGCCCCTATTGCTCCTCCAGCACCTTGGAGTGCTATCCCTCCAAAAAGTTGTGAAAACCCAGTCAATGTCAGCTTTGAATTCAGCTTATGCCTGTAACCTATTTCAGTACCTTTAATATAAAGAGTTTCACTCTCTAAGCCTACAAGTGGTATATAACGTGATTGTTTTTCCTCTATCTGATAGAGTTTACTCCCGTACCCCGTCATAAATCCTAAAGAAAATTTATATTCTGACTCCCCTTCCCTGTCCGACCCATTATTTTCTGAAAAACTCAATACAGATAATAAAATAAATAAAACTAAAATTATTCTTTTCATATCTTCCCTCCTGGTTTTAAATCTCTAATCTAATATTACCATATTAAGGGAGACAATTCTTCTATATAGAGTATTAAAATTTAAGCTTCCCTCTTCCTCCTGTGTTGATTTCACGAATATTAAAATCAAGTGTAGCAAAACTTGATTTTAAATGTGAACCTCAACAGGTCGAAACCAAAGTTAAAATTTATAGTTGGGATTTCCCCACTCTTTCCCTGTTAGCGTTTTCCCGATTAACGAATATTAAAATTCATTATAATTAAAAATAAATTTTAAATGTTATAAGGAAAACTATTGCAATTTCTTTGGAGTTATTGATTTAAAATGAAGTTTATAGTAGTTAAGCTTCGGCTGTAATGTTTCTACAATGACGATCGTGGCTTACTTAATGTACTTGAATATAATGAACTATTGAAAAAATCATAAAAAAAAATACAATTAGGAGAGATCAATATTTTGGAGGATTCATTGGAGGGACAAAAAATATAGTCTAAAATTAATTTTAAACTTTTAAAGCTACTTTATAGCTTATATTATGTAAAAAAGACCTAACATTTTAATTAGGTCTTTTTTTTTAATATTTATTTTAATATTTGTTTTTATAAAATGTTAAAAAATTGACTAATTATACCTCCTTATTTTTTCAATGGACTAAACTATTGATTACTTAGTATTGTTTAAATTTGTTGTTAATGTTACTTAAATTGATTTAATTTGAAATTTTAATTATCGTGAAGCATTAGTTAATTATTTATTTTTTTTAATACTAATTCATATCCTAAAGTTCTTAAAGATTTAGCTAAAAATTCAATACTAGGATTTATTAAGTTTTTTTCTAATCTAGATACAGCTTGTTGAGTTGTATTAATTTGAATCGCTAAGTCTTTTTGTGATAAATTGTTTTCTGTTCTGTAATGTAAAAATAATTTTATAATATCTTGTTTTATTTTTAATGCTTCGTATTCTTCTTTTACTTTTTCATCAGATAAAATTCTTTTTTTAAATTCTTCTAATGAGCTCATGTTCTTTGTATTTTCCATATTTCTCCTCCTTGATAATAATTAAAAAAAACATTATTCTTGGTAGAAGTTTTTACATTTTTGTATTTTTTTTCTAGCCATAATTTTCCCCTCCTATTATTTAATATGTTATTTCCTAATTCAAGAGTTTTTAGAGTTTTTTAGAGTTATATTAGCACTTGAGGACTAATAAGTCCTACAAGAATTAAATCTTGTAGGTTACTTATAAAAGGTCTTTGATCTTTTTGAAAGTCTTATTGTCAAATTTGTTTTGATCTTTCTGAAGAATACTCAAAACTTTAATAATATTCTTTTGAACAGCATAAAAAATTCTATAGTCTTTATATCTTATTTCTCTCAAAGGTTTGTGATTTGTTATTGCAACTGTTTGTCCAGGTACAAACCCATTAAATTCGACTAATAAATCTATCTTTTCAAGAATACCAGCAAGTATTTTGATTTTTCCACCTTCTTTTTCACTGACTTTAACTAATTGTTCCTCAAATTCATTACATACTTTTAACTCCATGTTATTACTCACCTCTTAAATTAATTTAAACATCGTTTAAACGAATTCAAGATTTAAACATCTAAACGATGCTTTATTTTATAGTATATAATACACCGGATACGATGTATAAGTCAAATTTTATATTAAAATTGAATTTCAAAGCATTAAAAGATCTTACTAATCCTAAATCACTATGATTTGACTTCTTAAAAATTTAAAGATAATATTAGTTTTAAGTAAAACTAATAAAAATAACTAAAAAAGGGGAGAGAGGATGAAAATTAAAGATCTAAAAAATATAATGATTGAAACTATTAAACATCCATTATCAAGATCGGTTATAGTTGAAAATAAGGAAGGGACAACGATTATTCTTAGAGAAAAAGGGGAATATAGAGGTGTAGATCTTTCAGGAGTTAACCTCTCAGGAGTTAAATTAAAAGGTATTGATTTATCAGGAGCAAATTTAAGTAATACAAATTTATCTGGGACAGATCTACGAAAGGCTAAACTTACAGATACAAATTTTGAAGGTGCAATAATTACAGGTACAAATTTTGAAGAAACTAATATCAAAAAACAACAACTTAATAAAGCTGAATTTACTATAAATCCTATAGGAATATCTTTAGATACGAATAGAAATAGGAGGAAATAAAATGGAATCTAAAAAACCTATAGAAATTCCTGAAACATTCAAAATGGCATTAATGATTGTTACTGGTTTAACAGTACTGTCGATTTTAATAGCAATAACACTTGCTTTTATAGCAACACCTAATGACATGCAAAAAGATCTATATAAAGTAGCTACATTTGGTTGGCAATCTGGTTTTGGGTGTATGGTAGGGTTAGTTGGAGGAAAAGTCGCTAACTAGAAAGTTCTGTAATAACTATTCTGTAACTTTCATAAATAAACCCAATAAAATCAACCTTAAAAGGACACTTATAATCGAGTGTCCTTTTTTTTACTACTTTTCAATATTTTGTCTGCGATTTCTCACTTATTCTGTCCATGTTTTAGGGGAAGCCCAACCTTCTTTCATAGCCTGAGCCATAAGTTCCATAGCTTCATCTAATGACTCAATATAAGCCTGTCCCCTTTGAGGTAATAATTTACCTTCAGGACTTTTCCAAATAAATCTATAGCCTTGTGATGGTTCACTATCATCCCAATGCCAGTTACCGTATTGTAAAAATAAATTTTTCTTTGGATGTTTTGTTTCTTTTAGCATTTCAAATCTCATATGACATTCTCCTCTGTATTTTATTTTTTATCATGTCCTAAACACCTTAACGATATAAAAGCTTCATTTGGGTGTTTTTTTTAAAATTTTAAAATAGCTTCATTTAAGAGAACAATAAACCATTTTATCTCCTCCTAAAATCCCAAGAAGCTTATGGATTTTCACCCTTCCAAAACCCCTAATTTATACATTCTAGCTCTTTCATCTACATTCTTCAAGTCTTTATCATTAAAAGAATAATATTCTTACCACCAAGAATATCCTTTGCTGATACTTTCAAGCTTTAAATATTTTTAGTGCCAAAAAAAGGCTTTTTATTATTTGTTTTTTTATTTGTTCTTAAATTAGATATGTTACCTTATACTTATTAATAGAAAGATCACAGCAATGATTTAAAAAATAAAATGGAGGAATAATTATGACAAAACAATGTAACACACGAGGAAGAAAGGGTATCGAGAGTAGTAGAAGTCCAGTAAGGATAAAATTAACTGATGAAAGTATTGAGAAACTAGATGCAATGAGTCCAAACCTACATATAACCAATCAGATAAGAGATACTATTGAATATGCCTACAACACTAAACATCTTGGAAAAGTTCAAGCTATTACGATGGATCAACTAGGAAACGGATATGAACAAATCTTTATAACAAAAGAAGTAAAGAATAATTTTGAATATTATGATTTCTTATGTAATAAAATTGAGTTCTATCCATATGCAGGTTACTTTAATATAGAAATATCCTTAGAGGAAGCATTTATAAATTTAGCTGAGATAGACATAGATGTAGCTTTAAAAAAGTTACTTACCACAGAAATAAAAGAAAATCCATGGCCTAAAAAAGATGGTTCTATTAAATGGAGGATAAACTGTTCTCCATACTCAGTTTTTTCTGGTGTATTTGAGACTCCTACAATGGAAGATTCTTATAGCAAAATAAATCAAAAAAGCTGTATGGAATATATGAAAAGATTTAAAAAGATAGACGAGGCAAAAGATAAAATTATGGAAATATTGTGCAATAGTTCTAAGACTTATTCAGAATGGCACCTGGAATATTTTGACTCCATAATTGAGAAAAAACTTACTGAAAAAAATGGCTTAAAATATGAAGAAATATTAGACTAACTATATGAAGTCAAGTAAAAATAATTGATTTTTTTTAAAGTCAAGTTTAAAAAAAATGGCATTACAAAAAAAGGTGCTAAGATTTTAAATTTTTTAAAAGTTAACTGCAGATGAATTTTT
>NZ_QUAJ01000030.1 GCF_003391055.1 Psychrilyobacter piezotolerans | reverse complement strand
AAAAATTCATCTGCAGTTAACTTTTAAAAAATTTAAAATCTTAGCACCTTTTTTTGTAATGCCATTTTTTTTAAACTTGACTTTAAAAAAAATCAATTATTTTTACTTGACTTCATATAGTTAGTCTATAGTACTTCCTCCAGCTTGATATTTCCCAGGTAGACAGCCTTTCCAATAATAGCACCGTAAATATCTGCTTTTTTCAGAGTCTCAATATCTTTTAAACTGCTTACCCCGCCTGAAGCTATTACATCAACTCCCAGTCTATTGATTTTCTCATATGCACTAAAATTTGGTCCTGCCATCATCCCGTCCTTTGAGATATCGGTATAGATTATAGTCTTTACACCAATTTCCTTCAGTGATCTGCATAGCTCAAAAGCATCTATATCACTTTCTTCCAGCCATCCTTTTATGGCTGCCTTTCCGTTTTTCTCATCCACAGACACGGCTATCTTTTCCCCATATTTCTCCACAAGGTTTTTAAGCAGTTCCTGGTTTTCAATGGCTGCTGTTCCCAATATAATTCTGTTTATACCCAAGTTTAAGAGCATTTCAGCGGTCTCCAGGGTTCTGATCCCTCCCCCCAGCTGAAGGTTAATGTCGACAGTTTCCCTTATTTTTTTTATTGTATCTAAATTTTTATTTTCACCGTCTTTTGCACCGTCCAGATCCACCAGATGGATCCACTCTGCTCCCTTCTCTTGAAATTCTTTTGCCACTTCCCAGGGTTTGTCGGAAAAGATATCCATCTTATCAAAATCTCCCTTGCTCAGCCTCACTGCTCTCCCGTCTTTTAGGTCTATTGCCGGAAAAATTATCATTTTATCATCTCCCCAAATGCTTTTAATAGTTTTAGTCCTGTGCTGCTGCTTTTTTCAGGGTGGAACTGCATCCCCATTATATTCTTGTGTCCCACTACTCCCGGAACCTCTATGCCGTATT
Source organism: Psychrilyobacter piezotolerans (assembly GCF_003391055.1). Classification (NCBI taxonomy): domain Bacteria; kingdom Fusobacteriati; phylum Fusobacteriota; class Fusobacteriia; order Fusobacteriales; family Fusobacteriaceae; genus Psychrilyobacter; species Psychrilyobacter piezotolerans. The sequence goes on along the minus strand of NZ_QUAJ01000030.1, from coordinate 27,787 downwards.
CACTGGAGGCAAGGATATCTTCGGAACTTCCCCTGGCGAAATAGCTATGCACATAATAAACGAATTCATTCTTTTCGAGGTATTTGAAAAGAGGAGAATCCTGCTTAATATTAAGTCTGTTCCATCCCATGTGAGGAATTTTTAGATCCTTTGATATATAGGGTTTTAGGGATCTGACCTCCCCTTTAAGCAGCCCAAGTCCTTCATATTCACCGTCTTCGAAATTTTTTTCATAGAGGAGCTGCATCCCCAAACAGATCCCCAGAAGAGGTTTCCCATCTGCTGCACATTTTTTTATGAGAGGGATGAGACCTGTATCTTCAAGACTTTTTACAGCATCCCTGAAGGCCCCCACCCCTGGAAGGATTATTCCGTCAGCATTTTTTATCACCTCAGGGTCAGAAGTGAGAACATTTTCTATTTCCAGTTTATTTAGTGCACTCATAACCGAATGAATATTTCCTACACCGTAATCTATAATTGCAATCATCCCTATATCACTCCTTTTGTCGAAGGGATCTCCCCTTTTATTCTTTCGTCTATGGTCACAGCCTGATCCAGTGCTCTGGCTACCCCTTTAAATATACTCTCGATGATATGGTGGGTGTTGTCTCCGTGGATTAACTTTATATGAAGGGTTATTTGGGCATTTCTTACAAAGGCCCAGAAAAATTCTTTTACCATTTCACTTTCCATATCCCCCACTCTTTTGTCGGGAATAGGGTCCATGTGGAGATATGCCCTCCCGCTGATATCAATGGCAGCAAGGGTAAGGGTTTCATCCATTGGCAGATAAAAATTTCCGTACCTTCTGATACCTTTCATCTCACCCAGTGCTTCCCTGAACGCCCTGCCAAGGACTATACCTGCGTCCTCCACTGAATGGTGGCAGTCGATATAGGTGTCCCCCTTTACCTTCAGCTTTATATCAAAGAGACCGTGCCTTGTAAAAAGTTCCATCATGTGGTCGAAGAATCCTATTCCTGTTGATATCTCGTATTTACCACTACCGTCCAGATTCAGTTCCAGATCTATCTCGGTTTCCTTTGTCTTTCTTTTTATCGAGCTTTTTCTCACAATTACACCCCCATTATCTGATCAATATTTTTTATCAGTTTTCCCATCTCTTCCTTTGTTCCAATGGAAATTCTCAAATAGCTGTCCATGAGAGGCTTTTTAAAATATCTCACAAGGATCTTTCTTGCCTTTAATTCCCTGTACATATTTTCGGCATCTTTCACCCTTACAAAGATAAAGTTTGCCTTTGAGGGAAGCAGCTCCATGCCTCTCATTCTAAGTTCTGATATTGTCCATTCCCTGTTTTTTATTATCTCATCCCGGGTATATTCAAAGTAATCTCTGTCCTCCATGGCAGCCTTTCCTGCAGCCTGGGCCAGTCTGTCCAAAGGATATGAATTGAACGAATCTTTTACCCTTATGAGTCCCTCTATAAGTTTCTCGTCACCGATAGCGAACCCTATCCTCATACCGGCCAGAGATCTTGATTTTGAGAAGGTCTGGACAATGAGGAGGTTCTTGTAATTATCTATAAGTTCCACTGCAGATTTACCTCCAAAATCTATATAGGCTTCGTCCACAACTACGAGGTTGCCGGGATTGTTTTTCAAGATTTTTTCAATGGCATCCAGCTCCATCCCTATGCCTGTAGGTGCATTTGGATTTGGAAAGATGATGTTCCCGTCCAGGTTGAGATACTCCTTCGTCTCCATTTCAAATTTTTTGTTTAGAGAAATGGTCTGATAGTTTATCTCATATAATCCGCAGTAAACAGGATAAAAGCTGTATGTAATATCCGGAAAATAGAGTTTCTTGTCTTTAAAAAATGCCATAAAGACATGGGCAAGGACTTCATCGGACCCGTTTCCAACAAATACATTATCTTTTTCTATCTCATAAAAGTCTGCAATGGAATTTCTCAGTTCAGTACTCTCAGGATCGGGATACTTCTTAAGCTCCGATCCCAGACATTTTTTTATTTTTTCGATAACTTTTGGAGATGGCGGAAAAGGATTTTCATTGGTGTTGAGCTTTATTATCCCGGGTTCATTCAACTGCTCTCCCGGGACATAAGGAGTCAGCGTCTTAGTGATCTTGCTCCAATATTTCATAATTTTTCCTCCTCAAATCTAATCCTGATGGAATTGCTGTGAGCCGTCAGTCCCTCACTTTCTGAGATCTCCAGGATGGTGTCTTTTACTTCTTTCAGTGCTTCCTTGGAATAATAGATTACCGAAGTTTTCTTTATGAAATCATCCACTGAAAGGGGCGATGAAAATTTTGCAGTTCCATTTGTAGGGAGTGTATGATTTGGTCCGGCATAGTAATCTCCCAAAGGTTCTGGTGTATTCTCCCCTACGAATACTGCTCCGGCATTTTTAATTGAGTTTACATAAAGAAAAGGTTCGGCTACCATGAGCTCCAAATGTTCTGCAGCTATGTCGTTGGCTAGATCGATGGCTTCGTCCAGATCCTCTGTGATTATAATTCTTCCGTAGTTTTCCAGAGATTTTGCTGCTATCTCTTTCTTGGTGAGTTCAGCCAGCTGGATATCCACCTCTTTTGATACTGTTTCTGCCAGTTTCTCACTGGGAGTTATAAGTAAAGAGGAAGCCAGTTCATCATGTTCTGCCTGAGAAAGAAGATCCGCAGCAATATATCTGGGATTTGCACTGTCGTCTGCTATAATTAGGATCTCGCTTGGTCCTGCTATCATGTCAATGTCCACTATTCCATACACCTGTTTTTTGGCCAGGGCTACGTAGATATTGCCCGGTCCCGTTATCTTGTACACCTTTGGGATGGTTTGGGTACCATATGCCAGTGCAGCTATTCCCTGGGCTCCTCCTACCTTGAATATCCTGTCAACACCGGCTATTTTTGCAGCTGCCAGAATATTATCCATGATCTCACCTGTTTTTCCGGGAGGAGTGATCATAACCAGATCTTCTACACCTGCCACCTTTGCAGGAATGGCATTCATAAGAACTGTAGACGGATAAGGGGATTTCCCCCCTGGAACATATATTCCTACTTTTTCTATTGGATTTATGAGCTGTCCGGTTATCTTTCCCTTTGTTGTATTATCCATGAATGAATTTCTCTTCTGTCTTTCGTGAAACCTTCTGATGCTGTGGGCTGCTTCTGCGAGAGCTATTTTGAGAGATTCAGGAGTTCTTTCCCAAGCTCTTTCCATCTCCTCTGCTGTGACCTCCATCCTCTCCAGTTCTGCACCGTCAAACTTTGCAGTATATTCAAGGACTGCACTGTCTCCATTTTCCTTTACATTTTTTACTATCTCTTCTACAGTAACATTGATATCTTTATAGTCCAGGTCACCCCTTGATAGGATCTCAGACTTGATGGCATCGTACTGTGAACTTCTAAGTATTTTCATTATAGCTCCCCCCTTATATCCTCAAGCACTTTTTCTATAGTCTCATTTTTAAATTTATAGCTTACCTTGTTGACAATTATCCTTGCACTGATATTCTCCAGTTTTTCTATGATATCCAGATTATTTTCTCTCAGTGTGGCACCGGTTTCCACTATGTCCACTATGGCATCGGAAAGGCCCACCATGGGAGCCAGCTCCACAGAACCATTTAATTTTATGAGTTCCACCTTTCTTTCCATTTTTTCAAAATACTTTCTGGCATAATTAATATATTTCGTAGCTATCTTTATGGTCCTGTTGCCGTTATATTCCCATCCCCTTGGGGCAGCTATGGCAAAATAACACCTGCCAAATCCAAGGTCCAGCATGTCATAGACATCTGCCTCGTTTTCCATGAGTACATCCACCCCGGCGACCCCTATATCTGCAATACCTTTTTCCACATATACAGATACGTCACTTGGTTTTACCCAGAAGTATCTCACTTTATTTTCCTCGCTTGTAAATACAAGCTTTCTGCCTTCCTCTTCCAGTTCCTTGCACGAATAACCTATTTTTTTCAAAAGGTCGTATGATTTTTTCCCCAATCTGCCCTTGGGCAGAGCTATATTTATATACATGATCTGTCCTCCTAAAAAGTAACGTTATGTTATGCTGCATCCAATTAAGTGTAATTAAATTTTTCTTCCTCACAATCCCATACATAATTTTATACTTTCCTCAATCCTAAAAATATTGAATTATCGAATATTTTTCTTTGAGCTCCTGGAGCGTTTGGCTTTTATCCTCTGTCAAAACCCTTACCGTCTTACCGTATTTTCTGTATTCTCTGGCCTTTTCCATGGCCTCAAACCCGTTTTCCAGATCTGAATAGAGGAGCAGATAATCTATCTTTGTACGCTCCCTTTTTATAGACTCAAAATAATTGTCTATCTCCAGACAAAAACCCAGTGCCGATGCATCCTTTCCAAATCTTGTAACCAGTTTGTCATACCTGCCGCCGCTCAGTACAGGCTTTCTGATATCCGAGATATAACCTTTAAAGATCAGCCCGTTATAGTATTGCAGTGCAACACTTATGGAAAAATCTATCTCTATCTTTTTCTGGGAATATTTTTTATCCAGAGCCTTTAGGACAGTCTCTAAATCCTCCAGTATTTGCCTCTGTTTATTAGTCATTGCCATCTCATATAGAGTTTCCTTTACCATTTCAAAGTTTCCGAAGAGCCGGTTTAACTTTAGAAGTTTAGCGACTTTTTCTTCCCCTACACCTATATTTTTCAGATAATTTTCAAGGTCACTGCTCCTTCTGTACAGATATTCGAGGATACGCCCCCTTTCCTCTTTTTCCTCCGTTACAGAGTTCACCATCTCTTTGATAAATTCCGTGTTGGAGATACACAGAATGTAGTTTTGGTCTAATTTTTCCAATGTCTGTACAGCGAGGTCCAGGACCTCTACGTCGGAGAGGATATTTTCACCACCCAAATATTCTATCCCCACCTGTTTTCTTTCGTTGAATTCCAGCCCGTTTTTGTCTGCACGAAACACACTGTCGTTGTAGTAAAATTTTCCCCTGTCTGCCTGTTGTTCGGAAAAATATTTTACTACCGGCAGGGTCATATCCGGCCTCAGCACATAGAGGTCGCCCTTTGGATTCATTATTTTCAGGAGATTATTCTCATTTATCATATCTTTGTTTGCAAAGTATGTGTCGTACTTCTCAAAGGTATTCAGCCTGATCTTTTCATACCCGTAGGACTCGAATATTTTTTCAAAATCCATGACAAATTCCTCTTCTTTTCTGTAGTTTTTCATCTTATTCCTCCTATAAAAAAAAGAGCCCCCAGATACTTTTTAGTACCTGGGGGCTCTTAAAAAATTCTCAGTTTTTAAGAAATGTTTTATCACCAGATACAGACCCTGAATTTTCGTTAAACGAAATGGATCTGTATCTTTTTAAAGAATACAAACCCTGTTAGTGGTGATGATGATGCCTGATAGCGAACATTTGATTAAACATTTTTTTCCTCCTGAGATATAATTTATAAATTTTTATAAGTATAGCACCCTTAGATGATTTTTCAAACTTTTTTTTTTAATATAGCCAAATTCTATCGAGAAATAATTTATAAATCTCCTTTTTATCCTTTTAAAATTAAGGCTTTAAACTTATCTTCTTTTTTTTAATTTTTTCATAAATTTTCCTCATATTATTTTATTCTATGAAATTCTTTTTTTCTTCGGGCAAAGGTAGTCACATATTCAAACCCTGCACTTCTTAAATAATCCACGGCTTTTTCATAGTTACTGAGTACCCTTTCGGCTATGTGGGAGTCACTGCCTATAGTTACTATCTCTCCTCCCGCTTCTTTATACAGTTTGAGTATATCCAAGGTAGGATTTATATTTGCAGAATCATAAAAAAGCCCCCCTGTATTTATCTCTATCCCTTTTCCCTCCTGTATTATGTGGGCAAAAAGTTCCCTCAATACCTCTTTAGATTCCCCTAACTCATGGGTTTGTGCCTCTAAAAAGTATCTTCTTAATAAGTCTATATGACCCACTACATCATAATCGTTAAAATGTTTAAACACATCTAACATCTCACGAAAATATCCGGCAAAAAGATTATCTAAATTTTTTACATCAGGATCCATACCGTATAACCCTGCCCCTTCTAAACAGTGGGCAGATGCCAAAATAAAATCAAATTCATGTTCTTTTGTATACTCGATTATCTCCTGTATATTTTTTTCCCCTGCCTGTACTCCTATCTCAACCCCCATATAAAGCTCTATCTTCTTCCCATAGATCGATCGTATCCTTTCAAATTCTCTTTTATACCCCTCATAATCTAAATTAAATTCAATATCTTTATCGGGGTAATTAAACTCCTTATGCTCTGTAAAACATATTTTTTTACCGCCTTTTTTTATAGCTTCCTCCACGATATTTATTATTTTTTCCGTTGAATCATCGGAAAATTCCGAATGAATATGATAGTCAAACACTGTATTCCTCCTATTTTTAATCTACTTTTTAGTATTTTTTAACCAAACAATAACACATATCGTTATAAAAAAGCAAGATGACGTTGCATCCAGATAGGCAGATAATAAAAAATAAAAAAAAAGCTTGACACATTCAAATAACATTTGTTAACATACTTTAAATTAAAAAATAAATCACAAGGAGGAATTGTTATGTTAATCAGGAGCAGCAGGATGAGGAAAATTAAACCCAACAAACCTATCATTTTAAAATGGCTTGATTAATCTAACTAATTTTTTGTGCAAAGATTCAAAGACTAATGTTTTTGATGAGTATATAAAAAGTTTATTAACAGGTCAGCAATAATATTGCTGACTTTTGTTTTTAGAGATAACCTGGTAGAAGTCCATTTTAAGTGCTTATACCAGGTTTTTTATTTGTAAAATTTTAAATAAATATTTTGAGGAGGAACACAGATGCTAAGGGAAAGCTTTAGGGGAAGCAGATCATATAATTTAATATTTTTTTTATAACCGATAAGATTTTGTCGATTCCAAGGAGTCTGCCAAATTTTCGGTAGGCTCATTTTTTATACAAAAAAATAGGGTAAAACAGGTAAAAATAGAGGTTTAAAGCAAAAAAGTTCATAAATCGGAGGGGAAAAACAGATGAAAAATGTCGGAATATTAGGAGCTACCGGGTATGCTGGTCAACAACTTTTAGGGTTATTGAGAACCCATTCCCGGATAAAAATAGAATTTATTGCATCTCACAGTTATGGGGGGGAGGAGTTTTCCAGCATCTATGAGAATTACTCCCGTGAATTTAATAAGGTGTGTATCTCCAGTACACAGGTTGAAGAAAATCTGAGTAAAATAGACCTTCTCTTCATAGCTCTTCCCCATGGAAAAGCCTTTGAAATCACAAAGAAAGCCTTGGATATGGGGGTGAAGGTAATAGACCTGGGGGCAGATTTTCGCCTTGATGATCCAGATAAATATGAAGAATGGTATAAGGTTCCCTGTAAAGGAAAGGATATCTTACCTCAGGCTGTGTACGGGCTCACCGAATTAAACAGGGAAAAGATAGCTGATAGTAATCTTGTGGCAAATCCAGGGTGCTATCCCACAGCCAGTTTGTTGGGGGTAATTCCACTTTTAAAAAATAACCTTATCGATACAGATTCCATCATCATAGATGCAAAATCCGGGGTAAGCGGTGCCGGTAGAAATGCCTCAATCCCCAGCCTTATGTGTGAATGCAGCGAATCTATAAAGGCTTATGCCGTAGGAATGCATAGACATACACCGGAGATAGAACAAGAGGCTGGTAAGATCAGTAAAAAAGAGGTGACTCTTACATTCACTCCCCATCTGGTACCTATGAATAGGGGAATTTTATCGGTTATCTATGCAAAACTTAGGGAAGATACGAAAGAAGAAGAGTTAAAAAAGATATATTCAGATGAATACCAGGGGGATAAATTTATAAGAATAAAAGATACCTTACCTGAAACAAGATGGGTAAAGGGGAGCAACTATTGCGATATCTCCATAAGAGTGGACAAAAGAACCAAAAGAGTAATAATTATATCGGCCATAGATAACCTTATGAAGGGTGCAGCAGGACAGGCGGTGCAGAATATGAATGTGATGTTTGGATTTGAGGAAGCCGAATCGATAGATTTTATCTCTATCTTTCCTTAAATCAACTTAAAGGGGGATAAGGTGAATAAAGTTTCTACAACGGGTGAAGATAAGGATAAAAATATGGGTATCGTAAAAAAAAAGGAGTTATCAGAATTTAAAAAGATGCAGTATATAAGATGTCCTATTAAGGCTATTATTATAAATAACAATTTATTTAAGGAGAGTGGTAAATCATGAAATTACTTATAGGAAAAACTATAACAGATGTTGCTGGAATAACTGCCAGTGGAGTATCAGGGGGGCTTAAAAAAAGCGGTAAAAAGGACCTTTGTGTTATTCATTCGAAAGGAAATCCCGTAGCCTCAGCTGTATTTACAAAAAACAAGGTAAAGGCAGCCCCCATAGTGATGAATATGGAACATATTAAAAACCCCATAACTAAAGTAATAGTGGTTAACAGCGGAAATGCCAATGCCTGCACCGGTAAAAAAGGATTAGAAGATGCCTATACCATGGCCCAGCTTACTGCCGATATATTGGGGGTAGCCAAAGAAGAGGTAATAATACAATCAACTGGAATCATAGGTGTACAGTTAGACATGGAAAAAATAGATTCAGCCATAAAAAAAGGGTGTGAAAATCTATCTGACCAAGGAGGTCATGATGCAGCTACAGCCATGTTAACTACAGATACATCGGAAAAGAAAATTGCTGTTTCCTTTGAAATAGACGGAAAAGAGATAACATTAGCCGGAATAGCCAAAGGGTCTGGAATGGTTCATCCGAATATGGGTACTATGCTTTCGACCTTGGTTACAGATTTAAATATCAGTAAGGAGATGCTGGATCTGGCATTTAAAGATAGTGTGGATATATCTTATAATATGATCTCTGTAGACGGTGATACCAGTACCAATGATATGGCTATGGTTATTGCAAATGGATTGGCAGAGAATAAAAAAATTGAAACTGTTGGAGAAAATTTTGAAAAATTCAAAGATATCTTAATCTATATCAACACAGAATTAGCTAAATTGATAGCCAAAGACGGGGAAGGAGCTACTAAACTTATAGAGGTAGAGGTCAAAAATGCCCAAACTTTAGAAGATGCCAGAATATCTGCAAAATCAGTTATCAGATCAAATCTTACTAAGTGCGCTTTCTTTGGTGCCGATGCAAATTGGGGGAGAATCCTTTGTGCAGTGGGTTATTCAGATGCTGAATTTAATCCCAACAATATAGATATTTCATTTTATGGTGAAGGTGAAAAAATTCAAATAGCCGAGGATGGTATGGGAGTAAAATTTGATGTGGATAAAGCCAAAGAAATTTTACTTAAACCAGAAGTTAAAGTAGAGATTGATTTAAAAGACGGTGAGTATTCGGCTACAGCCTGGGGCTGTGATTTAACCTACGACTATGTAAAAATTAACGGGGCATATACAACTTAAGGGGGAAAGAAATGGAAGACGTTAAGATATTGTCTCAGGCACTCTCCTACATAATGGAGTTTCATGGGAAAACAGTGGTTATAAAGTACGGCGGGAATGCCATGAAAGATGAGGAGACCAGGGAAAAAGTCATAAGGGATATAGCTCTTTTAAAATATGTAGGAATGCTTCCAGTAGTTGTACATGGTGGGGGACCGGCAATAAATGAGATGCTCTATAAACTGGATAAAAAACCTGAGTTTAAGATGGGGAACAGGGTGACAGACAGGGAAACAATAGATATTGTAGAGATGGTTTTAGGCGGAAAGGTAAACAAGGAGATTGTCTCCCTTTTGAATAAAAACGGCACCAGAGCTGTGGGGATTACAGGTAAAGACAGCAATATGATCATGGCAGAAAAAAAATATATAAATATAGATGGAGAAAAAATAGATATAGGTTATGTGGGACAGGTACAAAAAATAGATACCGAGATCATCGAGAATCTTTTGGAAGCAGGGATAATACCTGTAATAGCACCCCTGGGAACAGATAAGGATGGTAATACCTACAATATAAATGCCGATTATGTGGCTGGGGAGATAGCTAGTGCTCTAAAGGCTGCAAAACTTATATTGATGACCGATATAGATGGGATCTATAGGGATATAAATGATAAGGATACCCTAATACATGAGATAGGCATGGAAGAAGTGGGAAAGCTTACAGAAGATGGGATAATCTGCGGCGGGATGATTCCCAAAGTAGAATCATCTGTATCTGCCTTAAAAAACGGGGTGGAAAAGGTGCACATTTTAAACGGCCAGAAGGAACACAGTATCTTGATGGAATTATTCACCAAAGATGGCATCGGAACTATGATTATGGCTGATTATAGAGAATATTAAAGAAAAATAAAGGAGGCTAAGATGTTAATAAATACTTATAACAGACCCGATAAAGTTTTTATCTCGGGAAAGGGTATGAAACTATATGATGAAGCAGATAGCGAGTATCTGGATCTTGTATCTGGAGTAGCTGTAAATTCTCTGGGTCATTGTCACCCTGAAATAATAAAGACTATCAAAAAACAAAGTGAAAAACTACTTCATATCTCAAATCTTTACCATACTGCCGAACAATCTGAACTGGCTGAAAAACTGGTGGGATTGAGTGATCATGATAAGGTATTCTTTTGCAACAGCGGAACCGAAGCTGTGGAAGCGGCCCTCAAAATAGCCAGAAAATACGGGAAATTAAAAGCTCATGGGAAAAGTAAGATCCTTTATATGAAGGATTCTTTCCATGGAAGAACTATGGGAGCTCTTTCTGTGACGGGACAGTCTAAGTATCAAAATGAATTTAAGCCTCTCATAGGCGGGACCGAGCAATGTGAATTTAATAATCTCAATGATATTATTAAAAAGATGTCTGGAGCCTGTGCAATCATAGTTGAACCTATCCAGGGGGAAGCAGGTTTAATAAAGGCTGAGGTTAAATTTTTAAAAAAATTAAGAGAACTTTGCGATAAATGGAATTGCCTGCTTATCTTCGATGAGATTCAATGCGGTGCAGGTAGAAGCGGGAGTTTCTTTGCCTATGAAAAATTTGGAGTTATCCCTGATGTGGTGTGTATGGCAAAGGGGCTTGGAGGAGGAATCCCTATAGGGGCAGTTCTTGTCAATGAAAAAGCTGACATTTTTGTTCCTGGAGATCACGGGACTACCTTTGGGGGAAATGCATTTGCCTGTGCTGTTGGAAATACCGTTTTAACAGAACTTGTTGACAAGGGTATCCTCTATACAGTAGATAAAAAAGCAGAACTTCTCAAGGGAAAATTAGAACTTCTAAAAAAGGAATTTGACCTTATAGAAGAGGTGAGAGGAATCGGACTCTTACAGGGATTAAAATTAAATGAAAATCCTGGCAACTTTATAAAATATGCACTGAAAAATAATGTACTTTTAGTTGGGGCCGGAGATAATGTAGTGAGAATCATCCCACCTCTAAATGTGGAAGTAGGGGAGATTGAAGAAATTTATATCGTATTAAAAAATATATTTCAGGGATTCAAGGGGGAAAAATGATAAAAAATAAAAACTTTTTAAAGTTATTGGATTACACTCCAGAGGAATTTAACTATCTTCTGGATCTTTCAGCCAAGTTAAAGAAGGATAAAAAGGAAGGGACGGAAAAAAAATATCTTTCGGGAAAAAATATCGTTCTTATCTTTGAAAAGGATTCTACCAGAACCAGATGTGCATTTGAAGTGGGAGCTATGGATCAGGGAGCTAATATAACATATCTGGGACCTTCTGGAAGCCAGATTGGAAAGAAGGAGTCTATAAAGGATACAGCCAGAGTACTGGGCGGTTTTTATGATGGTATACAATATAGAGGATATGCCCAGGAGACTGTAGAGATATTGGGGGAATTTGCAGGGGTACCTGTATGGAATGGTCTTACCGATGAATTTCATCCCACGCAGATCTTGGCAGATTTTCTGACCATCAAAGAAAAATTTGGTAAATTAGAAGGGATAAAGATGGCTTACCTTGGAGATGGAAGAAATAATATGGGTAATTCCCTTATGATAGGTGCAGCTTTGGTCGGTATGGATTTTAAAATCGTAGCTCCAAAAGACCTTTTTCCAGAGGAAGAGTTAATAAAAAAAGCTCAGGAAATTGCTGAAACTACAGGTGCTCAACTTACCTTTACAGATTCTTTGGAAGAAGGTGTAAGTGATACCGATGTAGTCTATACAGATGTATGGGTATCTATGGGAGAGGAAGAAGGGATTTGGAAGGAAAGAATAGAAAAATTACTTCCATACCAGGTGAATAGCAATGTTATGGATATGACTGCAAAAAATTCTATCTTTTTACACTGCCTTCCGGCATTTCATGATCAGAAGACAGTTGTAGGAAAAGATATCTGGGAAAAATTTGGTATTCAGGAGATGGAAGTTACAGATGAAGTCTTTGAAGGAAGTAAATCTATCGTATTTAAACAGGCAGAAAATAGATTACATACGATAAAGGCAATTATGGTTGCAACACTTGCAGGGGAGATATAGTAAGAGGGTCAATAAAGAATTAGAAAAAGCAGATGGGATTGTCCCATCTGCTTTTTCTAATTCCCCTATCTAACTTTTCTCTAAAACACCTCTAACTTTTTCCTCTTTAACGGCCATGCCCAGAGAGCCAGATAGATCCCGGAAAAAACTATCAGTTTTATAAAAATATTATCCAGGTAAAAACTTCCACCCAGGGCCAGGGCTGTACTTATAATAACTTTAAGCTTAAATTTCACTATATAAGCCAGGTCTAACTTTATATATTTTTTATTGAATGTAATGTATAACAGCATAAAATTAACCATGGATGCTATGGCTGTAGCCAGTGCCAGTCCCTTATGCTGGAATTGACCGATCAATACTGCATTTAAAATTATATTTATTGTGATAGATATAACACTAAAAATAACAGGCCTTTTGGTATCTTTCATTCCGTAGAATGCCCGGCTCATAAGATGTACTGACGTATAGAAAAATAATCCCACCGAATAATAGATTAAACTCTCAGAGGTGACCGTTATGGAGTTTTGTGTAAACTGTCCATGCCCCAAAACCAATTTTATTATATCTTGAGCATAAAATATCAGGACCCCCATGCTGGGTATGATTAAAAATTGTAAAAAATTCAATCCACTTTGAAGACTCTTCCTCACTGTCTCGGTATCATTGTTTGAAACAGCCCTAGACAGGGTAGGATAGATTACTGTGGCTATGGAAATACCAAATACTCCCAGAGGCAGATTATATATCCTTGTGGCATTTTCTAACGCAGATACCCCTCCGCTGGCCAGGTGGGATGCAAAGAACTGATCCACTACACTGTTTATCTGTCTGGCAAAGATCCCTAACAGCATGGGAATCATCAATAAAAAGATCTTTTTCAGATCTTTATCTTTAAAGTCTATCTTAAATTCATAGTGTTTTACTATCTTTATAAAGGCAGGCAGAACCACTAAAAACTGTAACACTCCCCCTGCAACTACTCCTGCTGCCATTGCCGTTACACCGTATTTTTTACCATAAACCATAATACTGATTATTATGGCAAAGTTAAAAAATAGCGAGGTGCTGGCAGGTATTAAAAACTTTTTAAAGTTATTTAATATGGCAGAGATCATCCCGGCTAAACCTATGAATACAAAGTAGACAGCCATTATTTTTAGGAGTCTGGAAGCTATAATTTTCGTTTCCTCCGGAAATCCTGTCACAATAAAATTAATTATATTATCGGAAAAGATAACCATTAGGATGGTTATCAGAGTTGTAAATATAAATAATAGGTTTAAGACTGAATAGATCAGAGATTTAGACCTCTCAGCCCCGTATTTTTTTTCCTTATCATTGTAGACAGGGATAAATACCGTTCCTAAGGCTCCCTCTCCCAATAATTGTCTGAAAAAATTACTTATCTTAAAAGCACTAAAGTAGGCATCTGTATATTTGGTAGCTCCGAAATAATATGCAATAAGTGCTGTTCGGACCAAGCCTAAAACTCTGCTGGCCAAGGTGATTATCATGATTAAAATACCACTTTTAAACATCCTAGATCACCCCGCAAGGAGATTTTAATCTTATTCCGTGTTGCAGTATCTCAATATCATCATCTCTATATAACTCCAGGAGGGATAAAAACAGGTATACCAGATGTAGTCTGTCTACAGCTTTGGAAAATATATCCTCTAAATAGATTTCTCTCCCCATAGGCAGACTATTCCACAATTTATTTTTTTCCTCTTTTAGGTCATATTTAACCTCAATATCAATCTCATACACATCTGTATTTTTTATATATTTAGAATAGATATCAAAGATCAAGTTTCCGCTCAAGTTGGACAGATCAAAATCTGTATTTGGAACCTTTATTATATTTTTCCCCTTACTGAATTTAGTATAGGAAATATTGTATTCATTTTCCAATTCCCTTATTTTTTCACTTAATTCCTTAAACAATTTATATTCTGCAAGTTTTTGGGAAAGGGCTTCCTCTTTTTTCTCCTTCTCCCTCATATTTAAGATGGATAGTGCTTTTATCTCCAATAACTCGCTGGCTACACCTAAAAATTCCACCTTGATAGATATACTTTCCTTTCTGGCTTCCTCTATGAGGGAAAGATATTCATCTATAAGGGTACTTATTTTTACCTCTGTTATCTTCATCTCTTTTTTTTCCAAAAGGTGGAGCAGAAGATCCAGGGGACCTTCAAAATTTTCTAATTTAATCTCTAATTTCATTTTTACCTTCTTTAATTTTTAATTTTTTTTTGATATTAATTTACAGTAGGGGTAATTCATAAATTACCCCTACTATAAATTACTTATTTTGCAGATATCCCTTCCATATCAAAACATCGTTGGCGATGGCTGTCTTTAATTCGTCTATGGAATTAAACTTTTTTTCATCCCGGAGATGTTTTATCAACTCCACAATAACTTTTTTCCCGTATATATAATCTGAAAAGTCCAATATATGAGTTTCTACACTGAGTTCTCCATCTTTCAGGGTGGGATTTCTACCTATATTTACCACACCATCATAGACTTTGTCATACCCCTCTATCTGCACCTTGGCTCCATAGATCCCAAAGGGAGGGTAGATCTTATCGATTAATTTTAAGTTTGCTGTAGGAAACCCTAATTGATGTCCATACTTTTTCCCATGAACTACATTCCCTATTATAAACAAATTATAACCCAATAGATTTTTTACCCTGTCTAACTCACCACAGGTTATAAGTTCCCTGATTAAAGTGCTGCTTATCACTTTTTTGCCCGAAGTAACAGGATTTGTCTTGTTTACCTCTATCCCGCAGGTTTTTCCCATCTCTATCATATCATCAACGGTAGCTGCTCCTCCTGCACCAAATCTGAAGTTAAATCCTACAAAGATTTCACGGGTTCTGATGGTCTTTAACAGTTTTAAAAATTCCAATGGTGTAAGGGAGGAAAAATGTTTGTCAAATTTTTGAAATATAACATAATCTACTCCTAATTTTTCCAAAAGGTGGATCTTCTCCTCCTTTGTATTTATCAATTTAGGAGTTGTTTTGTGGGACATAAAGTTTTTTGGGTGTTTATCAAAGGTAAACACCACTGATTTCCCGCCTATTTTTTTTGCCCTCTTAATTGCTCCTTCAATAACATCTTTATGACCTTCGTGTATTCCATCAAATGCTCCAATCGCCACACATAGATCGTGATTTTTCCCCTTTAATTGAAATATATCATCTATGATTTTCATACTATACTCCTTATTTATTTTTCTTCTTTTAAATCATTATAGATCTTTTCTATCCGTCTGAATCTGTTTCTAACTCCGGATTTGCTCAAATTAATCAGATTTCCTAATTCGTGGAGGGAAAATTCCGGGTTTTGCAACCTCAGCATAGCCATCTCCTGCAATACCGGGGTCAGAGAAGACAGACCGATTTCTCTGTCTATATACTCTATCATAAGTACATGTTTTCTCCCTGTATTCAGTGTCTTAGTCTCATTGGCTACTTCCCAGTTTATCTCACGAATAGTCTTATTTTTTATCTCTTTCATCATTATAGTTTCTTCATATTTAAAAAATTCTTTCAGGATCCCCACTGCCACCAAAACATCCATAATATCCTCTGAATTTCTCAGGTATATCAAGAATTTGTTCCTTTTAGTTGTCTTAAAACACCGTTTATCCCTGGATTTTAAAAGCAGATAGAGTTTATCAGCTACTACTTCTGAATCTATGAAAAAATCAATGGCATATTCTTTTTCCGGGTCTTTTATATATCCACAGGCTAAAAATAACCCCCTGAGAAAACCATTATACAGATCTTCCCTTTGATCCAACTGCTCCTCAATCAACCTGAAGGAATCTAAAAACTTATTATATCCCATTTGGTATGGTATGGTCACCACATACACCCTATGTTCCCCCAGTTTTTTACTGATAGAATATTTTATAAATGTTTTTAAATCAGTTAATTTTTTAAAGAGTTCCACCACCCTCTGTGAAAGAGGGTAGTTTTCCAAAGTTATCTCAATTTTTTTTTCATAAAATGCATTTTTCGAATAAAGTATTCCATAGATCTCAGCCAGATTTTCATCGTAACTATCGATCTCTTTACTAAAAATTTCATCTTTTATCCTAAATGTATATGACATCTTCACTCCTATCTATTTAGCCTCACTCCAATTATAACCCATAGCTACATTAGCCTTTAACTTTACATGATCCAGTTTTACAGTTGTTTCCATTATATTTTTTATAAGCTTTGCATATTCTTTGATCTTTTCCTCTTTCACTTCAAAGATCAGTTCATCATGAACCTGTAAGTTCATCTTTATATCTTCCCTGCCCTCTAGTTTTTTATTTAATTCTACCATTACTATTTTTAAAATATCTGCTGCCGTTCCCTGGATCACAGAGTTTACTGCCATCCGTTCAGCCTGCTTCACAATATTTTTATTGGAAGAATTTATCCCATCTATCGTTCTTTTTCTATCATAGAGGGTTCTTACGAATCCATCATGTTTAGCTTCTTCTATTATCTTTGTTTCCAGAGCTTTTACCCCTGGGTACTGGCTAAAGTATCTGGAGATATATTCTTTGGCTTCACCGAGGCTTATTTTCAGCTCACTGGATAATCCAAATGCTGTTTTCCCATAAATTATACTAAAATTAACGATTTTTGCCAAAGATCTTTTTTCACGGCTTACCTCTTCATCTTCTGACAAAGAAAATAATTTTCTAGCTGTGAGATCATGGAGGTCTTTATCCTGTTCATAGGCAAGGATCAGAGTTTCATCTTTACTGATCTCAGCCAAAACTCTGAGTTCTATTTGAGAATAATCGATAGCCAGCAGTTTATACCCGTCTTTTGCCACAAATCCCTGTCTGATCTTTATCCCCTCTGGTGTTTTCACCGGGATATTCTGCAGGTTCGGATTGGAAGATGACAGTCTTCCTGTTGCCGTTCCTGTCTGGTTAAATGTTGTGTGCAGCCTGCTGTTTTCATCAATCAATTTAGGCAGTGCCTCTACATAGGTACTCTGTAATTTAGCTAATTTTCTATATTCCAAGATATTTTCAGCTATCATTTCTCCATCCCTGTCCCGGAGCACTTCCAGTACTTCTACTCCTACCGACTCTTTCTTTACCTTGGATAATTTCATCAGCTGAAACAATACTATTCCCAATTGTTTAGGTGATGCAATGTTGAATACCAGCTGGTTATTCAACAGTTCCTCCAGATCAGCTTCCTCTATCTTCTGCTCATATACAGTATATTCTGATTTTTTCTTATAGTTAAGTTTCCCCAGCTGCAGGAGGCTCTCCCTGATCTCCCCTTCAGTCAGTTCCATCATATTGAGATTATGTTCCACACCTTTTTTTACTTCAGCTTTGATTTGAGGAATTATCTCATCTAATTTTACAGCTAATTCTGCCTGATATTCCTTGAAGTAATCCAAATCAATCAGGATCCCTTCTTCTTCCATCTTATATAGGACTTTAACCAGATCCATCTCGATATTGTATATTTTTTTTAATTTATCTGCTTTCAATTCCTCCAGGAATTTATCTCCTGATCTGTATAGAAATTTAGCTCTGGCCTCTAAAAATTCATGCATCTCTTCTAAGTTCATCTTCTTAATGGACCTTTCCTTCAAGATCTCACTCTGTGTTTTTAGAATCTCACCATCTCTATCCATAACCAGGTCTTCAAACTCTTCCTTTGTATGGTTGGTCAAAAGATAATTCCCTATAAATATATCACACTTTATATTTTTTGGATCTATCCCTGATTTTAATAATTTTTTATATCCATAGACTACATATGGTGTATCCAATTGAAATAATGGCTTTAGGGCATCTAAAGTTATCTCAGTTGTTATGAGAGCACTTGGATTTAAAGACACATATCTGCTTCCCTTATCTGTAATAAATACTATTCCGCTTTCATTTGCAAAGAGTGCCACCTGGGCAGATTTCTTTATCTCACTCTTTAATTTTTTTATCCCGTCCAGGTCCACAATATTACTTCTCTTTAACTTTTTTTTTTCTAAAATTTCTGTATCTTTGTCCTCTTCTTTCTTTTCTTCTTTTTTCTTTTTTTCAGAAAAATTTTCTCCTATCTTTTTTTCTATGATTTTGAATTCTTCCGTTGTTATAGACACTGTATCTATAACTTTTAAAATCTTTTCTAAAGCACTTTCTAGTTCAGCCTGCCTTTGAGAGTCTAATCCTTCTGTAGTTTCCATTTTTTGGATATCCAAAGCTGGTTCACCTTCCGGGTCTTTTTCGCTTTTTTCAAATTCCAAAGTAAATCTTTTGATATAACTTTTAAAGTTTAATTCTTTACACAGTTCTATCAGTTTATTTAAATCTTTATTATATTTCATCTCTGTTAAATTAAAATTCAGATCGAGGTCCGTTTTTATCACTGCCAGTTCCCTGCTTAAAAATGCCAGTTCCTTATCCTCGATAATATTTTTTACCAGTCCCTTTCCTATTCCAGGTATATCACTTAGTTTTTCCACATTTTCATATATCCCCTCTAAGTTTCCATATAAATCTAACATTGGAACTGCTTTTTTAGGACCTACTTTTCTCACACCTGGTATACCATCACTGGAGTCTCCGATAAGTCCAAATAGATCCGGGACTAATTCCGGTGTCACTCCCAGTTGTGCCACTACATCTTCAGAGGTTCGCAAGATCCCAAATCTGCTTTTCCCGTCACCCTTACCTAAGAGAGCAATATTTATATGGTCGTCCAAAACCTGGGAAAGATCTTTATCCCCGGTGACTATATATGTTTCTATCCCTTCTTTTGACAGTTTCCTTGCATAGGTTCCTATGACATCATCGGCTTCATGGCCCTCTATCTTTACTTTTTTTATGTTAAATACATCTAAGAGTTCTTCAATTCTTTTTATCTGTAAAGCCAGATCATCGGGCATGGGTTTCCTGTCCGATTTATATTTATCATAAACTTTAGTTCTTTCCAAAGATTTTCTGCTTACATCAAAAGCCCCTATTATATATTCAGGTTCAAATTCTTTCAGTACTCCTAAGAGTGTATTTAAAAATCCAAAGGTTGCACCGGTAGGTTCTGAACTTGTTCTAAGGTTCATATGTGCATAGTATGATCTATACATAATCGCACTTACATCTAATAATACTGCTTTTTTCATTTTATTTTCTCCTTCTATTTTTTTCATTTTAAAATCAATTTTTTTGATTTTATGAAAATATATTAATTATTATTTTTATTTTAAATTAAATAGTTTTAATAAGACCAGATATTAATAATAATATTACTATTTATTATATCATAAATTATTTTTATTTAGATTTTATTTGTAGATTTTATGTATTTGGGTAGGTTTTATTATTTTTATTTTAAATTTTATATTAAAAAGTTATCGGACTATATAACATATAAAGTAATTATAATATGGTACATGTGTTCCTTGTCAAAAAAAACATTTTTTATTTAAAAAAAAGCCTTGATTTTTATAAAAAAATAGATTATAAAGTTATTAGTGACAAGTTAACAACTCAAATGTTTGTAAATAAAACAATATAATTCAAAGGGGGATTAATAATGAAAAAGTTTGACTACATGGAGAAATTTGGACATGAGCAATTGGTGTTCTTTCATGACAAAGCTACTGGATTAAAGGGAATTACTGGTATTCACGATACTACTTTAGGACCTGCCTTAGGTGGAACTAGATTATGGAACTACGCTACTGAGGAAGAAGCTATTGAAGATGTACTAAGACTTAGTAGAGGTATGACATACAAGGCTGCTTGTGCTGGTTTAAATCTTGGTGGTGGAAAAACTGTTCTTATTGGAGATCCTAAGAAAGTTAAATCTGAAGCTTATTTCAGAGGATTAGGAAGATTTGTTCAATCATTAAATGGTAGATATATTACTGCTGAAGATGTTAATACTACTACTAAAGACATGTTATTCTTATCTATGGAAACCGACCATGTTGTTGGATTACCTGGTAAGAGTGGAAACCCTTCACCTGTTACTGCATGGGGAGTATTTGCCGGGTTAAAAGCTACTTTAAAAGAAGCTTTCGGATCTGATTCTGTGGCTGACAAAACTTTCGCTGTACAAGGTGCAGGACAAACTGGTTATTTCTTAATCAAATACTTATTAGGATATGATTTCTTAACTGATACTTATGCTAAAGAAAAAGCTAAAAAAATCTACTTCACTGAAGTAAATGAAGAGCATATTGCCAGAATGAAAGCTGAGCATCCTGAAGTTGAATTCGTTGCTCCAGATGATATCTATGGTTTAGATGTTGATTTATTCGCTCCTTGTGCACTAGGAGGAGTTATCAATGACGAAACTATCCCTCAATTTAAGTGTAAAGCTATTGCCGGATCTTCAAACAACGTTTTAAAAGAAGACTCACATGCTGATGTTTTAAGAGAGAAAGGTATAGTTTATGCTCCAGATTACGTTATCAATGCTGCCGGATTGATCAACGTTTACTATGAAATCAAAGGATATAACAGAACTAATGCATTACATGATTCTGAATTAATCTATGATAGATTATTAGACATCTACAAAATTGCCAACGAGCAAAATATCTCTACTCATGCTGCTGCTTCTCAATATGCTGAGCATAGAATGGAAACTATGAAAAACATAAACAGAACTTATATCAAAAGATAAAAGTTAGAAATAGGAAAAAGGAAGTTGAAGCTTCCTTTTTTTCTTTATTTTTTTGAAAATTTAAAAAAATGATATATTATAGTAATAGAGAAATTTAAACTAAATTTTAGGAGGTATTTATGAAAATTTTTGACTATATGGAAAAATTTGGACATGAGCAATTGGTGTTCTTTCACGATAAAACTACCGGATTAAAGGGGATTACCGGTATCCACGATACTACTTTAGGACCTGCCTTAGGCGGAACCAGATTATGGAATTACGCTACCGAGGATGAGGCTACCGAAGATGTCCTGAGACTTAGCAGAGGTATGACATACAAGGCTGCCTGTGCCGGTTTAAATCTTGGTGGCGGGAAAACTGTTCTTATCGGGGATCCTAAGAAAGTTAAATCCGAAGCTTATTTCAGAGGATTAGGAAGATTCGTTCAATCATTAAATGGCAGATATATTACTGCTGAAGATGTTAATACCACTACTAAAGACATGTTATTCTTATCTATGGAAACCGACCATGTTGTTGGATTACCTGGTAAGAGTGGAAACCCTTCACCTGTTACTGCATGGGGTGTATTTGCCGGATTGAAAGCTACTTTAAAAGAAGCTTTCGGATCTGATTCTGTGGCTGACAGAACTTTCGCTGTACAGGGTGCAGGACAAACTGGTTATTTCTTAATCAAATACTTATTGGGATATGATTTCTTAACCGATACTTATCCTAAAGAAAAAGCTAAAAAGATCTACTTCACTGAAGTAAATGAAGAGCATATTGCCAGAATGAAGCTTGAGCATCCTGAAGTTGAATTCGTTGCTCCAGATGATATCTATGGTTTAGATGTTGATTTATTCGCTCCTTGTGCACTGGGAGGAGTTATCAATGAGGTCACTATCCCTCAATTTAAGTGTAAAGCTATTGCCGGATCTTCAAACAACGTGTTAAAAGAAGACTCCCATGCTGATGTTTTAAAAGAAAAAGGTATAGTTTATGCTCCGGATTACGTTATCAATGCTGCCGGACTGATCAACGTTTACTATGAAATCAAAGGATATGACAGAGCTAATGCATTACATGATTCTGAATTAATCTACGACAGATTATTAGAGATCTATAAAATTGCCAAGGAGCAGAATATCTCTACTGATGCTGCTGCTTCTCACTATGCTGAATACAGGATAGAGACTATGAAAAACGTCCACAGAACTTATATCAAAAGATAAGGGGTTATCCATTGAATTTAAAAATTAAAGATATAAAAAAATTACTCCACGATCAAAATTATCTGGAATTTGACAGACTGTTAACCACCATAGAAAAAAATCTTGAAAAAAAAACAATTGTCTATATTTTAGATGATGAGGGCAGCACATTGAATATTATTCATACCTTTGAGGAGTTGGAAAAATTTAAAAAACTGATGATCCAAGTTTATGGAATCTATGGATATTTTTAAAGCAAGGTGGTGTGCATCCAGACAAAAACAAGCTGAATTTAGAAGGAATCTCCTCTAAATTCAGCTTGTTTTTTAATATACCTCATCTTCGTGTATATTCTACATAGTTTTTATAAAAATCCATAGTTTTTTCCTGTTTAATACGAATATAGTTTACTATTATTTCAAAATTATCAAACAACAGGTCTACAAATTTCATATCTATAAAATTATTCCGGCCCATTTTTTTCATGATTTCAAATATCTCATCTTTCTCCATCTCATTTCTATATGATTTTCTTTCCATTCTGGAAATAAATATGTCTGAGACTGCTATAATTCTAGCTCCTGTATCCAAATCTTTGGCTACACAATGAAATGGATACCCGCTTCCATCGAGCCTTTCATGGTGGTAGGAGGCCCAATGAACAATCTGCTGCAATCCGCCTATGGAGCTCAAAACCTGATAGGTATAGTAGGGGTGACTTTTAATAATTTCAAATTCTTCCTTGATAAGCTTACCTTTTTTTTCCAGGATATTATTCGGAACTACCAATTTACCCAAATCATGGAAATTTGCAGCGATTCCCAAGACTTTGACTTCTAACTCTGTAAGGCCAAATAAGTTCCCCAACATCTCGGAACAGGCTGATACTCCCGTAGTATGAGTTATTGTATACTTTGATTTAAAATCTATCACACCCTTAAAGAGCTCTCCCATACTGGCAAGTTCATTTAAATTAATTTCCTTTTTCTTCAGAGGCCCCTCATGTAAAAGTATTGAATACAATCTGTTTGATGTAAGGTCAAACCAGAATTCTTCCCTGATTGAAATCTCTTTGAATCCCCGGAGTACCTTACTATTTAAGATCCCCTCTTCTAATCTGATTAATTCCTTCCATATATTATCTACCTGGTGGAGGATATACCTGTCCCTGCTAATCATCATATCTACAAAATTGGCAAGGAGAATAATTTGAGAAGAAATAGTCAGAGGTTTATCAATACTCCCTTTCCAGTCTTTCCAATCTAAAAAATGATATCTTATAATTTCAGCAGCATCTTTTAATAGTGGTACCCCTTGAACAAATAGTTGTCCCCTAATACACTGCAGTTCATAATCTATACTTTCTTCTGAATCAATTTTTTTTCCAATATCATGCAATAAAGAAGCTATAAATATATTTTCTATAGTTGTTTCATCTAACTTAAGGCATTTTGCTAATTCTAACGAAATAAAAGCTGTCCTCAACTGATGCTGCGGTGAATTTTGATTAGCCATATCTACAGATTCTGACAGGGATAATAGTAAATTACCTAAATTAACTGTAAAACCTTCCTTCAAAATAACCCCTCCTCCTGTATAAAATTTTCTCTATCATTCTATACTAAAAAAAGTTTTTAATCCTACAATTTTTTCATTTAGATTTACTTTCTTTCTTCGCTTCTTGTTTTTATCTTCTTGTTATACTTCTTCTTAAAAGAATCATTTGTGTTAGTCACATCTTTTGCCCCGTCATATTCTACCCTTTCCAATGGTTTCCCCAATAACGATTCAATCTCTCCCAGTACCCTCCTGTCTTTTGGATCTGTAAACAGATATGTTTCTCCCTCTTCACCTGCTCTGGCAGTACGTCCTATACGATGGATATATGTTTCTGCCTTCTCCGGTATATCTACATTGAATATATGAGTTACCCCTGTGATATCAAGTCCACGAGATGCTACATCTGTGGCTACCAGATATTGTATTTCAGCTTTTTTAAATGATTTTATAATTTTTTCCCTTTTAATTTGAGGTACGTCACTATGCAGCTTTTGTACATTGTAACCCCTCTCCTCCAGTTTAGCCTCTATCTTATCTACCCTGGCTTTGGTTCTGCAGAATATAATAGCCATAAACGGGTTAGTACGATTCAACATAGTCGCAAGGGCATCTATCTTCCATCTGTCTGTAGTCTCCACCAGATATTTTTTCATCTTATCATTTTTATTTTTATCCTCTACCTTTACTACCACTGGATCCTTTGTAATCTTATATGCTATTTTTTTTACCTGAGTATTAAGTGTTGCTGAATAACAGAGAGTCTGCCTTTTTTTACTGCTTTTACTTAAGATAATTTCCACTTCTTTTTGAAACCCCATAAGAAGTATCTGATCCACCTCATCTAAAACCAATGTTTTTAGAGTATTTAACTTAACCAGTCCCTGATTGATAAAATCCACCAACCTTCCCGGTGTGGCTATTATCAGGTCTACCGAACCCTTGGCTTCTTTCAGCTGTTTAGAATATTCCTTTCCTCCGTAAACCGTAAGAATATTGATCTTATTGCAATTTATCTTCTGGGCTTCTTCTGCTATCTGGATTGCCAGTTCCCTTGTAGGACTTATAACCAACCCCTGGATCCCGCTGTTATTAGGGAGCATCAGGTTCATCATAGGCAGAAGGAAAGCTAAAGTTTTTCCTGTTCCTGTAGGTGCTTCTGCTATTATATCCTTGTTTGCTAATATTGCCTCTATACTCATATCCTGTACAGGGGTAGGAGTTTGAATCCCGCTTTTTTTTAGAGAATCCACAAATTCTCTCTTTATTCCTAAATCTTTAAATGTATACATAATTAATTTTCCACCTCGTTTTTTATTTTACTTTAAATTATATCATAAATTATTTTTATTAGCTTAAATCTTTTAACTTCTTTCCCTTTTCATAATGAATTTCAATAAACTTAAACTTCGAAATTTAAAGTCAAAAGATATCTTTTAATTTTTTTGAATTTCACTTCTTTTTCTAGATGTTACCTAGCTTCTCAGTAAATACTCTACTTAGTCGTCCAACAGAATAAGTTCCGCAGTGAAGCGAGGACTGTCGCAATTAAAAGACGGACATTACCTCTGACTTATCCCTATAACATCATTTAGAAAAAGTCTGCTTTTCTTTCCTCTATTTCCTTTTCAGATAAAAAGAAACAGAGCCAGTTAAGGGTGGCACCCTTAGGACCTTCTTTTTTCAATGTTTACTTAAAAATTAAAAATATATTTAATAGCTGTATATTAATCAAGTTCCAAAGTTTCCGCCTTTGATACGGGTTACTTTTTCTCTTAAAAGAAAAACTAACGAAAAAGTTCAAGAAGTTTCTAATTGTCTTTGCTTGCAAGTGCCAGTGATCCCCGTTTCTTAGTAGGATTCCTGACGGGCATAGTGGGCACGACGAAACTCGCAAGGTGCTTTACTGCCGAAGCTAGACGACTATAAACTTCGAAATTCAAAGTCAAAAGATATAATCTGTGATAAAAAATCTTTTCTATTTATTTACCCTCTCGAGTAATTGAGTTCCCACCGACTCAATTTGTAAACATCCCTAAATCTGATAGAATATTATCCCAGTAAAAATAAAATAAAAGCCGAAGTACATGTATAGACTTATATCGTCTATATCATGTACCCCGGCTTTATACGTTTGGTTCATGGTCAAAGGTTTTATGCTGACAAATTAGCTTTCTTTTTATCGATTATCTCAATTTGAAATTCAACCTTCCACTTAATTATTTAATTTTATTTACTACATTCAATAGACCTGATAATTTTAAAATTAAGTTATGATTTTCTAAAAAAGTTCTTTAAAATCATTCAGCTTTTATATATTTTATTAATCCTTCACTTAAAGGTGTTACACGAATATTCTCTATACCTATCAATTCTTGATTACTTAAAAGACCTTTAAATTTTAAATCATATAAATACATTTCAAATCTCTCGTCAATTATTGCTTGATCTATCCCAATATTTATAAGATGTTCTTTAATTTTTTCGACATTAATCCAATTATTCTCGCTTCCTATTATTAAAGGTAATTGATTTTCACTAATATATTTCAACATTTTTATTTCTATATCATCTAATTCTGGTATTATATTTAAAAATGTAGCCGACAGTCCATTTGGTGTACTTCTTTTTATTTCATTTCTAAAGATTTGTTTAAAGATATCTTTTTTATATTCACTTGTATTATTCGCTACCTTTATAAAAATTTTTTCCAAAACTTCTATAAAATATTCACCTTCTAAAAAAGCTTGGTCTATATCCTCTATTTCATTTTCTATAAACCTCATCGCTTCTTCAAGGAATGAAACCACTTTCTTGCCCCTTATTTGACTCCTCCCTTCTGAAAAAGAAAATAAAATTTGTGAAAGTTCTGTTGCCGCATATAAAGCAACACCTAATGGTGGATTACCTATCCCTATTACTGAACTTGCTGTTTTCCCAATATATTCAATAAGTTTTGTTCTATCACACATATTAATTACTCCTTTATATTTTGTAGCTCTATTCTAGTTTTATTTTAATTTTTTTACAATGTTTTTATAAAAACCAAACTATTTTAAGTTCTATTAAAAAAGATAGGCTTTGATACTATACCCTGTCATGCTACGATTAATAAAAAAGTATCTACATTAAATTTTTCGTTAAAGAGTAGTTATATTTTGGATTTCTCCGTAAGTTTTTTCAAAAATATCAATAGCCCATAATAGATTACTTACCTGATTATAACTGGTTTTTATAGTTTCTTCTACATTAGTAACAGTTGTTTCACCGCTAGAATTTTTTAGCTTTAAGCAAAAATTAGGGTCTTTATTCCCTGTTAATATTTCAGATAATTTTTTAGCTGTTCTCTCATTCCACTTTCCTTCATTGTGCTCATAGCAATTTCTAACTAGTTTTATTTTTAATAAATTATGTAATAAGCTACTATCAATACTGATTCCTAAGTCTCCAAAAGTATTTTCTGTAAAATATAAAATACGATTTTCATTAGAAGAGTTTATGTCTACATAGCATTTAACAATGAAAGATTCAAATGAACTGTATAATAGTTTTAATGCAAACTCAAATATCTTTTTATTGCCTTCT
Organism: Psychrilyobacter piezotolerans; assembly: GCF_003391055.1. Lineage (NCBI taxonomy): Bacteria > Fusobacteriati > Fusobacteriota > Fusobacteriia > Fusobacteriales > Fusobacteriaceae > Psychrilyobacter > Psychrilyobacter piezotolerans. Next base: position 198 of record NZ_QUAJ01000030.1, on the reverse strand, counting down.
TCAAGCATATAACGTTTAGCTTCATCTAATCTTACATCTAGATATAAATATTTTTCATTTTTTTCACCTGTAGACTAACTATATGAAGTCAAGTAAAAATAATTGATTTTTTTTAAAGTCAAGTTTAAAAAAAATGGCATTACAAAAAAAGGTGCTAAGATTTTAAATTTTTTAAAAGTTAACTGCAGATGAATTTTT
>NZ_QUAJ01000029.1 GCF_003391055.1 Psychrilyobacter piezotolerans | reverse complement strand
TGGATATTGTTGGACACAATATTGTAAAATACACCCGGGGAAATTTCCCATTGGCAGTGAGTATGATAATGTGGGTATCGGCATTATTCACCTCGGTAATTGGAAATGTAGCCAATGCAGCCATGGTATCCAAGATAATTCATTTTATGATTCCCAGTTTTGAAGGTCTGCAGACTACGACATTCTGGTGGGCACTTTCTATGGGATCACTCCTGGGAGGGAACATAACTATCCTGGCATCGGCAACCAATGTAGTGGCTATAAATTCAGCCACTAAGGCAGGGTGTAAGATAAGTTTTGGTAAATTTATGAAATTCGGCCTCGTAATAGCAGTTCAGACTTTAATTGCAGCTAATATCTACCTGTTCTTCAAATATTTTTAAATCTATAATTTGAATTATAATAAACAATAATCAGTTCTATTTTTTTCTGCTACTTTTGATACAACTGATATATGTCGAAAGAACATTCATATTCAATATCTTAAAAAGGGCAAGAGATAAACTAAATCTATTTGTCCTTTTTTAGTTCTAACATTCATTTCCCTTATGAATGTATAGGGAAGGGGGATAAAATGGCTCTATCAAAGTCTTAAATTCATTGGTATTAATGAGATTGAGAGCAAATATTGTAAGAGATACAATGGCATATTTTTCCAATTGGATAAATGAAAACAAACATTCGTATGATGTAATGAAAAAGCATATAAGAAATGTAAGTTTAAAAAGAAATAAAAATAAGGGTGGCTCATAAGTAGATTTTCTACTTAAGCCATCCTCTTTTTACTTAATATTTTTTTTAGTGGTTGAAAAATTTCTAAATTAGATTAGTTTATAATTGTCTTTGCTAGTAAGTTACAACCGTCATTGTAGAAAAAACTATTGCCAAAGCTCAACGACTAAAAACTTCATTTTTAAAGTTTACACAAAACTTACAACAATCCCAACTATTATTTTTTATATTGTAAAAGTTCTTCAGGTATTTTTTTATCTAACCTTAGGAAGATTTTATTGTTATATTTTTTTACTATTTTTCCAGAGCTATTCTTTTTTTCTTGAATTTTTACTGGTGATATTTCATCGATGATAGTCTCTCCTAAGTTAAAGTAGGCAGTAGAACTATATCCTAAATGTGGAAATTTAGCACAAACTACCATTTTATAACCATTTTTTAACATCTCTACTTTTTTTAAAGCCCCCTCTATAGTAGTAGATTCTTGGGTCATATAGACCACCCTTCCTCTATCATCTATATAGTTATTATGAAAAGAGTCAGAGTTAATTATTTGAATAGGAGAATAAAATTTCTTTTGTTGGTGATCTATTCTCTCACCAACGGCGTTCATATAGCAATCATTAGCATTCATATTGTAAAGAAACTCTCCTTTGTCAACAAGATCAAATGTTTTCATTTCGTATGATTCTTTTTTAGACAATTCTTCAAATAACTCAATATGTTCTATGAATAATTCATAAGCATTCTTATTTTTTAACTCTTCTATAACTTCAGAAGTTAATGAAAGTTTAGTTCCATAATTAAAAATATTAACAAAATCATTTCCTTTTTTGAAGTAATCACTATTTATAGCAGTTTTTTTACCATTTATATCTCTAGGAATGAGAATAGAGATAAGTTCTTGGTTATATATTTTTTCACCTCTCAATAATTTAACGTACTGTTTTAAGATATCGCTGCTATAACCCCTAAAAGTAAATTGAGTAATCAATCCAAAGAATTTTATAAGAAATTTATCATCTTTAGTTATATCGTATTTTTCAACATATTTATTCATAAAGGGTTCATAAAAATTTTTACAAAGCAGTTGCAAAAGGTCTAATTCTTTAAAGTTTGGATTATTATATAGTTCAACCAATCTAGGAATTTCTTTAAACCGATATAATTCATCTATGATTTTAGTTTTTAATCTTGATTCTACTTTAAAATTATTAGATATAGAATTGATTATATTTTCCATAGCTTTTTTTTCAATCTTAACATTGATAAATGGAGAAACAGATTCAAATTCTTCGTTAGCATGTTCAAACAAAGTTCTTTTGTCAGCAGTAGTATTTCCAGTCAAAACTTCAGCAATGGAATAGTTGTTATTTGAATTTCCAATAATATCAAAGACAGTAACATATTTATGTGGGTCTTCAGTTTTTCTAAGTCCTCTACCTAATTGTTGTAAATATATAATGGAAGAAGTAGTGTTTCTTACCATGAAAATTGTGTTTATGTCAGGGATATCAACACCTTCATTAAATTTATTTACTACACATAAAAGTTCTATATCTCCTACGTCACTTTTTAATCGTTTTATATAGTCTTCTACATCTTCTCTGTTAGAATTATTACTGGTAATAGATTTTGTATTTATTCCTATATTGTTTAATTCAATAGATAGTTTATTAGCTTCAGCCATTTGAGAGCAAAAAACAATACCTTTTAGTTTTTCTCCGAAGTGTCCTTTCTCATTTAGTTGTTGCCTCATAAATTTAGCTAATTCATAATAATTAAACTTTTGATTGGGTTCTAACAATTTTTCTTCAAGATCTAAACCATAGTAAGTAAATGGACAGACTAATTGATGATTCATAGCATCTAATAATCTTATTTCATAAGGAACTGTATAATCAAAAATATCAAATAAAAATTTAGGATCTTCAGTTCTCTCTGGAGTTGCTGTAATTCCAAGAGTAAATTGAGGATTAAAGAAATCTATTAAATTATGATAATTAGTATTCTCTCCTATTTTATGAGCCTCATCATAGATTATATAGTCAAAATAATCATCGGGAAATTTATTATATAAGTGGCTATAAGCCGTTTTATCAGTAGTAAAAATAATGTCAGAACTATGAATAGTTCTTAAATTTGATGAATTTAATTCTAATAACTTCTTATTAGGAAAAACCTTTTGGAATGTTTCTATAGCAGATGATAGTATAAGTCTGTTATGTACTAAAAATAGTACTTTTTTAGCTTCAAATTGTTTCACATCAAAAGCAGAAAGATATGTTTTTCCAGTCCCAGTGGCAGCAATTACAAGACCTTTTTCAGATTCTTCCCTACATTTTTTCAACTCAATTAGTGCTTTTTCTTGCATGTAATTAGGAATAATATTGTTTTTTAATTGGAAGTCATGAATTCTTTTATTAAATGTTTTTTTTTCATTAAATAACTGTGTATATTGTTTTATTAATTCGGTGGTGATAGTTTTAGAAAGAGAATCTTCCCAAATGTTATTAAAAATATCTGTGTGTTCTTCTATGATATACCCATCTTTTGTAGAATTTATTTCTACTGCTAGTTCATGAACTAGACCAAATGCCCTAGCTGAAATATTAGAACTTCCCAAAATTATCTTACATTGATCTTCACCTTCACCTAGATATGTTTTTAAATGGAATCCTTTATCCCCAAGACGAGGAGTATAAACTTTTGACTCCATAGGTAACTCAAGAAGTTTTCTCAAAGATCTAGGGTCAGTTACCATTCCTTCAGTAGTTACGATTATTCGGCTATTAGAGTCAAAGTTTTTCAAATCTTGGTAAATAAGGGAGAGTCCAGACCAAACAGCATAACTGACAGCAATGTCAACTCTTTTAGAAGTTCTTAGAAGGTTTTGCACTTTGTCTTTTATGTTTTTAATATTAGTATTAACAACTAAGTTAGGATTATAAGTAATAGACTCTACCTCTTTATTAAATAGTGATTTTTTTATAGCTTTATCCATCTTACTCTCCTATTAATTTTTTTACTATTGGGATGTCTGCTTCAGCCCAATCTAAATTTTTTAGGTTATTTTTATCTAACCATTTACTGTTTAAGTGTTCCATTAATTTAATATCGTTTGTATCTCCATGACAAAGATAAGCATGCATTGTTAGATGGAATGTTTCATATTGATGTTCAATAGTCATAATAAAATTATCTATAGTAATATCCAATAGAAGCTCTTCTTTTAACTCTCTAATAAGAGCGTCTTCTTTGGTCTCTCCTTTTTCAATTTTTCCTCCAGGGAATTCCCATTTCATAGCTAGAGGACCTTTATTTTTTCTTTGAGCGCAAAAATATTTATCTTTATATTTTAATACCGCTGCAACTACTTCAATTTTTTTCATAGCACGCTCCTTTTATTGATACTTTAATCTTCTTTATTTATTTAATTGACTTTAATAAAAAAAAAATAGAGACTCATAATCTTTTATTTCTATCAACAAATGAATAATTTTTTATAATTTTCTCTATCTCAAAAATCTTCTGTATCACTTTCTAAAAATACAACTCTAACACTTAAATTAGAAAGCTTTTAACACTTCTAAAGTATACAATGTTATTACTTTACTTACAAGATTAGTGCAGATTCTTATTTGAATTTATAATAAACTAAAAAGACAGCAGAGGAAAAGTATCTGCTGGATTTGTGCGATGATAAAAAAATGTGATGTTGAATGATAATATAATGGGAGTATTTATGGATAGGCTGACCCCTAAACAAAGAACAAGGAATTGAAGGCTCAACAATTCAAATTAAATTAAAATAGCCATAAACAGGCGGTTAATTTTAATTTTTTTGGAAGCGGCTTAATAAGGCGCTATTCATTTCCCTTCTAAGATGCCCTGAAATTATTAGAGAAATGAGGTGAAACGTCCCTGTTAAAGGTATTGCCGGGATTGGGAGAAAAAAAGACAAAAGGCTGCTGAGTATCCTTAAGGAAATTAAAAACTTCCTTGAGAGTACTGAAGGCAGCCTTTTTTATCTTACGATACTCCTGTATAAAACTTGCTTAAACAAAGATCAGATCCTTGCAGGATTTTACAAAAACCATGGTAAAATATATTGAAATTATATTTTTATTGTTTTAAATAAAAAGAGGTGTATTTAATGGAATATATAAATTCAGCACTAGTCACACTGGGAGTGATCTTTATTTTTTTAGGCTTAATAAATTATTTGAGGCTTTTAAAAAATTCTGGAAATGTCTTCAAAATAATAAAAGGTTCCCATAAAAAGAAAAAAACTCTTATTGTTTTTGCAGCAATGGTTTCCTTTCTATTTTTATATCTATCTCATTTTGGTTATCTTAATTTGAAAAAAGTAATGAATAATCAGCTCACACTTGCAACTTCACTGCTGTTTTTTATGGATGGTTTTTTCATATATATAATCATACTGCTGCTGAAAAATCTTTCATCTTCCCTAAATTCTTTTTATACGCAGACAATTGAGAGTTTAACCAGGGCAGTCAAACTAAGAGACAGGTACACAGGCAACCATTCCGAACATGTAGCCAATTTAGTGAAAGCCATATTTGAGGATCTCCCTTCAAAATTGAAGAAAAATCTTTCAAAAAACGATCTGGTAGAAGCGGCGCTCCTTCATGACATAGGAAAAATTATGACTCCTTCAGAAATTCTAAATAAAAAAAGCGAATTATCTGCCCAGGAATACGAACAAATAAAAAAACATGTATCCGACGGAATCTATATTTTAGAACCCTTTGAGGTCTTTCATAAAATAATTCCATGGATCAAATACCATCACGAAAGAATTGACGGCCAGGGGTATTACAGACTGAAAAAAAATGAAATACCCCTGGAATCCAGAATTATAGCTGTAGCAGACACCTATTCTGCACTTACTACATCCCGTATATACCAGAGGAAGAGATCCCACAGAGAGGCAGTTGAAATTTTAAAAGAAATTTCAGGTACCCAGCTGGACAGCGGAATAGTTGAAATATTGATAAAAATAGAGAATAAAAAAATGGAAAAAATATTTTTAAAGTCAGGTTTTAATATCAGTCAGGATGAATATTATAAGGTCTTAGCCAAATAAAAAAAGGATCCTTTTGAATGAACATAAAAAAAGCTGTGGTATAATGGCTTAAAAATGTTTACTTGGGAGTATTTTTTAAGTATTTTTAGTTTTAATTTTAAGGGGAAGTGAAGTTTAATGAGGTATTATATTATAAAAAGTCGAGGGATTTATACTGGATGATTGATTTTTATACATTGGAGAGTGAAATATGGGGTTGAAGAGGTGGAAGTTTTTAGTTATGAATATTATTTCGATGATGATCTTCATACTTATTATGGGAGCGGTAAATCTAAAAATAAACAGAATAGAGGTTGAATTGAATTTTTTTATTCTGCCTGTATTTTTGGGAATCTTATTTGGGATTATTAATACATACTTATCTGTGAAGAGAACCAGGGATTTGGAGGAGAAGATAAGAGAAAAAACAAAGGAATTTGAGCACTATGCAACCATGGATGATATGACCAATACCTATAATAGAAGAATGGGGCTGAAGATGCTGAAAAATTATTTTATTCTGTCAAAGAGACATAAAAATAACTTATCGGTATGCTATGTGGATATCGATGAACTAAAGTGTGTAAATGACAGCTTTGGTCATGTGGAGGGGGATGAACTCATAAGGAATATTTCTGAAATGCTGAGATCAAGTGTAAGGAAGTCGGATATTGTCTCCAGGATGGGGGGAGATGAATTTCTAATAATCTTTCCTGAATGCGGTATAGAGGGTGCAGAAAAAGTTATGAGAAGATTAGGAGAGAAGATGAGAGTATATAATGAAGTTTCCCAAAAATATTACAGGGCATCGGTGAGCTTTGGGATTTCGGGATTTTCATCCTGTGATGCGAGGACGTTGGAGGATCTCCTGGTAGAAGCGGACAACAGAATGTATGCTATGAAGAAAGAAAACAAAGGAAAGGTTTTTCTGTTGAAAACAGGTGGTATAAATAATAATGTGGAAAATCCCAAATTTAGAGTGAAGAAAGATACAGTTTTTTTAAAATCCCACGAAAACAAACAAAAATTTGTTCAAAGAATGTCCTAAATCAGATATTTTGGACATTTTTTTTTTATTTTTTAAAAAATTTAAGAATAAAAGCAAAAAAAATCTATGTGAAGCCATAGTATAAATTAAAACAAGGAAAAAAATAAAGAAATCCTAATATTATATTAGGAGATCTAATAAAGGCAGGAGGGGATTTTTATGGAAGTTATGCATTTACTTAAAGAGGTCTATAATGTAAAAAAAAATAATAAACGCTCACGGGATGAGATACTAGAACTCCAAAAAAATAAATTAAATGATCTTATTGAACATGTACTGAAAAACTCAAAATTTTATCGTGAATTTTACGGAAAACACGGGATAACCCTGGAAAACTATAAAACAATAGATTACAACAAATACCCTACAATTGATAAAGAAATTATAATAGACAATTTTGATGATCTTATCTGCACAAAAGATTTTAACAGGGAAAAATTGGAAGGTTTTGTAAGTCATAGGGAAAATTGGGGAAAAAAATATAAAGGTAAATATACAGCTATGACTTCTTCAGGTTCTACCGGGAATCCTACGATATTTGTTTATGATCAAAAGGCATGGGCTGCAGTAAAGGCTTTTATTATAGGAAGGGTCGATCCTTCTCATAAGGTTAAATTATTAAAAAAAGAGAGGATTGCTTTTATTATAGCAACAGGGGGGAATTTTGCCAGCTATAATCTGGCCCAGGAAGCAAAAAATATTAACTATACAACTTTAATTTTAAATGTTAATGATGACTTTGAAGAGATGGTAAAATTGTTAAAGGAATTTCAACCGACTATATTGTCAGGATACTCTTCATCTATAGCCGCCCTGGCAGAAGAAAAACTCAGTGGGAATTTGGATATATATCCAGAAAGAGTATTCTGCTCAGCGGATAAATTAACTCGAAACAGGAGGGAGATAATTGAAAGAGCGTTCGGAGTAACTCCCTTGAATTTTTACGGAGCAACCGAATCTCTGGGAATGGCTTCTGAGGATCCCAAAACAAGTAAACTTATTCTTTTTGATGACTATTATAAATTTGAGATAGTCGATGAAAAAATGGAGGAAGTACTGCCGGGAGAAGTAGGGGATCTCATAGTAACCAACCTTTATAATTATGTAATGCCCCTTTTAAGGTATAGGATGGAAGACAGGCTGAAAAAATCCAAAGACCAGAATTTTAATTTCACCCTTATAGATGAAATTGCAGGTAGAGTAGTGGATGATCTCTATTTTGAAAGAGGAGACGGAAGCGGGGAAAAAATAACAGCTCTTCAACTGGTGGGAATGTATTTTAATAATGTAAAGAAAATTCAATTTGTACAGAATGATAAAAATACCTTAAAAATTAAATATGTTGGAAGGGGGGACTTAGAACCCGGGAAAGAAATTTTATCCCTGATGATTGAATTTTTTAGATCTAAAAATCTTGAGAAGGATGTAAAAATAATAACAGAAAAAGTAGAAAGAATTCCTGTAGATCCCCGTACAGGAAAATACAGGCAGATAATTCCATACAAAAAAGAAGACTGAAGTCATAAGACTGTATAAAAAATAAAAAGCCGGCAGATTGCCGGCTTTTGAAGTGAAATTTAATTTTTGTTTTTCACTAATAAGAAATAATATACAGCAGGAAAAATTAATCCTCCAGAAAGAGCATTTCCAATGGTAACAGGAATAAGATTGTTCATGAACATCTCCCCTAAGGTATAATGTGCTCCTAATATCTTTCCTAAACTTAAAACATACATATTAGCTACTACATGCTGAAATCCGCAAAGTACAAATAACATAATCGGGAACCAAACACCTATAACTTTAGAGATAAGATCCTTTCCAGACATGGTCATCCAAACACCTAAAGCTACTAAAACATTACAGAAAAATGCACTGGCTACAGCTTCAGAAAAACCTAAAATTGCCTTATGCTCTGCCATATGGACAGCCACAGAATGAACTGCTTCAGACTTATACAGCCCTGCTGTAACAGCTAATACAGCTGCGATTATAGAACCTGTAAAGTTTCCCAGCCATACAAAGGTCCAGTTTCTAAGTAAATTTTTTAAACTGATTTTTTTATCCAGCAGTGCAAGAGTCAGCAGGTTATTGCTGGTAAATAAAGACCCTCCTACAACTATACATAACATTATCCCAACCGGGAAGACACTGGCTCCCAGGAAGCTGGCTAATCCTGTATCTACCCTGGTTCTCATAGTCTGGGTAACAACCATATATCCCATATACCCCAGAGCAATGAAAAATCCGCCTAAAATACCAAATAAGAATACGTCGATACTTTTATTTTTAGCTTTTTTAATACCCATGTTGACAACATTATTTGCTGTTTCATAATTATCGTACATGTTTTCTTTACACATATTATACCATCCTTTTTTAATTCCTAAATTTGAACACAGAAGATATTGTATCATAAAACAAAAATAAATAAAATACTTTTTTCACTTAAGCTTAAAAAAATATATAAAAAAATTGGAAAAAAGCGGAAAAAGTACTAATATAAAGGTGTAGAAAATTAAAAAATTTAGGGGGTCAGAGGGATGTTGGATCAAATAATACAGTGTGTACCTAATTTTAGCGAGGGAAAAGATTTAGAAAAGATAGAAAAAATAGTTGCTCCTTTAAAAAATAGAGAGGGGGTAAAACTCCTCAGTGTAGAGCCGGATAAAGACTATAACAGAACAGTTGTAAATATAATAGGGGAGCCCTTAAAAGTATTGGAAGCTGTATATGAAGCTGTAGGAATTGCCACAGAATTGATAGACCTGAATATTCATAGGGGAGAGCACTCCAGGATGGGGGCTACAGATGTAGTACCCTTCATACCTGTTAAAAATATAGAGATGGAGGAGTGTATAGAGTTAGCCATAACATTGGGGAAAAGGATAGCTGATGACTATAAAATTCCGGTATTCTTATATGAAGAGGCAGCTACCTGCAAGGAAAGGGTGAATCTTGCTGCTGTGAGAAAAGGGCAGTTTGAAGGGATGGCAGAAAAATTGAAAGATCCCCAGTGGAAGCCTGATTTCGGCCAGTGTATCCCCCATAAAACAGCAGGAGTAGTAGGGGTAGGAGCCAGGCTGCCGCTGGTAGCATTTAATATAAATTTAGGAACGACAGATATAAATATAGCCAAGAATATAGCCAAGGCAATCAGGCATTCCAGCGGCGGGTTCAGATATATAAAGGCCGGACCGGCAGAGCTGAAAGAAAAAGGGATAGTGCAGGTGACTATGAATGTAGTAAACTATAAAAAAACACCGTTGTACAGAGTTTTTGAAACTGTAAAGATGGAAGCCAAAAGATATGGGGTACCGGTATTGGGGAGTGAGATCATAGGGAGTGTGCCCATGGAAGCCCTGGCTATGAGTATGGAATACTACTTAGGCCTGGATGGATTTTCTATGGAGAAGGTATTGGAATCTAATCTATAAAACAATAAATATGTTCTATTATAAATTCGACCGAAGGTCGTATGGGGGGATAAATTAAGATGTATGCTGATTTAATTGTAAAAAATATAGGTAATTTAATTACCATGGGAGAAGGAAAAAAACCAAGGGTTGGAAAAGAAATGAATGAAGTTGAGATAATAAAAGATGGATATATAGTAATAAAAGACGGGAAATTTTTAGAGGTAGGATCAGGGGAGGCGGATAAAAAATACATAGGGGGATCTACCCTTATAAAGGATGCCATGGGACTCACTGTAACTCCCGGATTAATCGACCCTCATACACATCTGGTCCATGGGGGAAGTCGTGAAAATGAGTTCTCTAAGAAGTTAGACGGGGTTCCCTATATGGATATTTTGAAAGCCGGAGGGGGGATTTTGAGTACAGTGAATTCCACAAAGCAGGCCAGTTTTGAAGAATTATATAAAAAAGCTAAAAAAAGTTTGGATATAATGTTATCTTTTGGTGTAACCACTGCAGAAGCGAAGAGCGGGTATGGTCTGGATCTTGAAACTGAACTAAAACAGCTGGAAGTTGCAAAAAAATTAAATGAAGATCATCCTGTAGACTTAGTGTCAACATATTTAGGAGCCCATGCTATGCCGCCTGAATATAGGGATGACAGGGATAAATTTATTGACGAGATAATAAAAGCCCTGCCTGTAGTTAAAGAAAAAAAATTAGCGGAGTTTTGTGATGTTTTTTGTGAAGAGGGAGTTTTTTCCATAGAGGAAACCAGAAAGATATTGAATGCTGCCAAAGAATTGGGATTTAAAGTGAAGATCCATGCAGATGAGATAGCAACCCTGGGGGGAGCAGAATTATCGGCAGAGTTAGGAGCGTTTTCTGCTGACCATCTTATGGCTGCCAGTGAAAAAGGGATGGATGATATGGCAAAAGCTGGAGTAATAGCTGATATCCTGCCTACAACCTCATTTAATTTGAATAAAGACTATGCCCGTGCCCGTCTGATGATAGAAAAAGGTGTAGCAGTAGCCCTGTCTACAGACTATAATCCTGGAAGTTCTCCTACAGAGAATTTGCAGCTGGCTATGCAATTGGGATCATTGAAATTAAGGATGACTCCTAAAGAGGTTATTACTGCAGTTACCGTTAATTCTGCTTATTCAGTGGATAGAGGAAAGGAGATTGGGAGTATCTCAAAAGGGAAGAGAGCAGATTTTGTGATTTTTGATACACCAAACCTGGAATATATAATGTATCACTTTGGAATCAATCATACCAAGGATGTGTATAAAAATGGAGTGCAGGTAGTGGAAGATGGAAGAATTATTTACTAAGTAAAAACCAGAACCATGAATTGTAACGGTGAAATGGAAGATAAAACACAATTAAGAGATCTGAATGGATTTCAAATGTAACTATACATTATAAATTATCAATTTCGCCGCAGGCGATAGGGGGGATAAATATGAGTTATTTAAATATAGAATTAGGAGACTTTATAGATGTGGTGGATTCAGATGCACCGGCACCTGGAGGAGGAAGTGTGGCAGCTCTCTCTTCATCACTGGGGATAGCACTGTCTCGTATGATGGCATCACTGGTTATAGATAAGAAGAAGTACAGAGAATTTGATGATATGGTTAAGGAAGAGTTTTTAACAAAACACAGAAGACTTCTAAAAATAAGAAAAAGAGTAGAAATGTTAATAGATGAGGATACAAAATCTTTTAATGAGCTTATGGGAGCATATAAACTGCCTAAAGATAACGATGAAAATATAGCAGTCAGAAAAGAGGAAATTCAAAAAGCTACCTTAAAAGCTACGGAAGTTCCCTTTGAAATAGCTAAAACATCTTTAGAGGCGATGGAATTATTACCGTTTTTCTCTGAATACGGAAATATGAATGCCATAACAGATCTGGGTGTAGGAGCTATGCTGCTGGAAACAGGGATCAGAGGAGCTATACTCAATGTAAAGATAAATTTAGGATCTTTAAAAGACCAGGATAAAGTAGATAGATTTAAGAGGAACTACGAAAGAATTGAGGAAGAATCTATAATCCTGAAGGAAGCCATTATGGATTTTGTAAATAAAAAAATTGAGTTATAAAAAAGGAGAAACAGATGAAATATATTACAAACTATATGGTAGAAAAATTAGTTGAGATATTGAATATCCCCAGTCCAAGTGGTGACACCGAGAAGGGGATAGCAGTATGCAGGAAGGAGTTTGAAAGATTAGGGGTGAAAACTGAAATAACTCCCAAGGGAGCATTGAAGGCAGTGATAGCCGGTAAAAAAGAGGGGAGCAGGATAATTGCAGCACATATCGATACCTTAGGCGGGATGGTAAGGGAGGTTACATCCAACGGTTGTTTAAAATTAACTCAGATTGGCGGGTATGCCTGGAACTCTGTAGACGGAGAATACTGCACTGTATCTACTATGAATGGCAGGGAGATCAGGGGGACGATCTTATTTGAAAAATCCTCTGTACATAACTACGGGGACGCTCCTAGAACAGATAAGAGAACAGAAGATAATATGGTAGTAAGATTGGACGAACTGGTAGAAAATGCAGAAGATATTAAAAAATTGGGGATAAATATAGGGGATTTCGTATACTTGGATCCCAGGGTAGAGGTAACTCCGTCTGGATTTGTTAAGAGTCGTCATCTGGATAATAAAGCCGGGGTAGCGATAATATTAGGTGTCTGTAAATACCTAATGGAAAATGAGATAGTCCCGGAGTACACCTTGGAATTTTTTATATCTAACTATGAGGAAGTAGGTCATGGTGCATCGGGAATAGCTACACCATTGACCCGTGAAATATTGGCTATAGATATGGCATCTCCGGGGATCGGGCAGACTTCCAAAGAGAATAAGGTGACTATCTGTGCTAAGGATTCTTCGGGTCCCTACGATTTGGAGATGAAGAAACGCCTGGTGAACTTATGTGAAGGCGGGGAAATTGATTATGTTATAGATATTTATAAGCACTATGGTTCAGATGCCAGTGCACTTTTACGTGGAGGAGCACAAATTAAACATGCTCTTATAGGTCCCGGGGTAGATGCATCTCATTCATATGAGAGAACCCATGTGGACGGACTGCTCAATACAGCTAAGTTAGTAATTGAATACTGCAGATAAAAAAACAAATAAATAGATAAAAAGAAAAACATAAATTTTTGGTGGATACCGGGAATTTATGTTTTTTTTATTATTTCAAATTCTTTCTGTATATATGTACACTTTAACTCGGTGCATTTAATGGGGTTTATTTACTTGCATTTTGCATATAAAGTGGGTAAACTATGTTTAAAGAGAATTAGTGCACATAAATAATAATTAGGGCAGGTGGAGAATGGAAAGGAAGTACTATGAGTTATTATCAAATCGGTATAAAAATATAGGAGAGGTCACAAGTGAAATTATAAATTTGGAAGCTATACTGAATCTTCCCAAGGGGACAGAACATTATCTTACAGATCTTCATGGAGAATACCATGCATTCAGGCATCTGGTGAAAACAGCCTCTGGAAGTTTAAAAATAAAGATAGATGAACTTTTCGGAGACATCCTTTCATTGGAAGAAAAACATAATTTTTCTAAATTAATATTTTATCCCGAAAAAATACTGGAAGGATTAAAATTGAATGAATATGAGAAAGTTCATTGGTACAGAGTGTCTATAAAGAGGATCTTATCCCTGTTTAGATTAGTGTCATCTAAATATACAAGATCTAAAGTAAGGAAGGCGTTACCCAATGAATATGCATATATATTGGAAGAGTTTCTGACATTAAACAGCAAGGACTTCAACAAGGAAGAATATTATTCCCAGATCATATCTACAGTGATAGAATTGGGAATAGCAGATGATTTTATTATAAAATCTGTTAATCTGATCCAGCAGTTGTCGGTAGATAAACTGCATATTTTAGGAGATATATATGACAGGGGGGCAGATCCCCATAAGATTATGGATAACCTCATAGGGCATCATGACTGTGATATTCAGTGGGGAAATCACGATATATTATGGGTAGGAGCATCTAAGGGGCACTTTGCCTGTGTAGCCAATGTGCTTCGTATCTCTCTCCGGTACAGTAATTTAAAAACTTTGGAGGAGGGATACGGGATAAACTTACTGCCCCTGGGAAGATTTGCTATGGAAACCTATGGTGGGGACCCGTGTAAAGAATTTTTACCCATAGCCAACAGTGACGAACTATTTAATGACAAGGAGCAGTACGTCCGGGGGCAGATGCATAAAGCTATAGCTATTATCCAATTTAAATTAGAAGCGGCAGTTATCAAAAAAAGACCGGAATTTCATATGGAAAGGAGGATGCTTTTAGATAAGATAGATCAGACTAAGGGGACCATTATATTGAATGGCAAAGAATATAAGTTAACCAGTAATAATTTTCCCACGATAGATCCCAAAGATCCCTACAAACTTACGGAAAGGGAAGAAGAAGTCATAGAAAAAATAGCTAACTATTTTGAAAAAAGTGACAAACTGCAAAAACATGCTCGTTTTTTCTTTTCCAATGGAAACATATACCTGAAATATAATAATCAGCTGATGTTTCATGGGTGTATTCCTATGGATTCCCATGGGAACTATAAATGTTTTACCATAGACGGTAAGGAATACTGCGGTAAGGAACTCATGGATAAGTTTGAGAAATTAGCTCGTAAAGCTTATTTTAAAAAGGACAAAAAAGATTTGGACTGGTTCTGGTATATGTGGACGGGTGAATATTCACCACTATTTGGTAAGGAAGAGATGAAAACTTTTGAGAGGTATTTTGTCAGTGAGAAAGAAACGCATAAAGAGATAAAGAACCCATACTATACATTGAGGGAGAACGAAGAGATAATATTAAAACTCATGGATCACTTTGGGGTTCTAAAAGAAAATGGTCATGTTATAAACGGGCATACACCTGTACTGGCTAAAAATGGTGAGCTGCCTATAAGGGCGGGGAAAAAGCTGCTAGTAATTGATGGCGGATTATCCAAGGCATACCAGTCAAGTACCGGGACTGCAGGGTATACCCTGATTTATAATTCTTATGGTTTGAGGTTAGCTTCCCACAAACCATTTAAAAGTATTGAAAAAGCCATTGAAGACAGCCATGAAATAATATCGGTAATACAATTAGTGGATAAGGCAGAGAGAAAAAAAGTTAAAGATACAGAAACGGGGGAGCTCCTTATAAAAAGTTTGAAGGACTTAAGGGTGCTGTTAAAGATGTATAGAAGCGGAAATCTTATAGGGAAACATTGATGTACACTACTTTTGTTAAAAAAATGATAAAAAAGGTTAAAAAATAATAAAAAAAGGTTGACTTTTGCCCGGTAAAAGATTATTATTAGATCAAAGATAGGTTTATGGAATAATCACAGGGTATTTGTGAACACTAAAAGGAGAATTTATGAATTTATCTGAAAGACAATATAGAATAATAGAAATTATTAGAATGAACGGTTCAATTACAGGGGAGAAGATAGCTAAGATCTTAGGAGTGACAAGATCAGCTCTCAGAACAGATTTTTCCTTTTTAATAAAATCAGAGATTATAAAGTCTAAAACCAAGGTGGGATATAGTTTGAATCCGCAAAAGCCTAAAAAAATAGACAGTTCTTCATTGAAAAATCTAAATGTAACAGAGTTTATAGGTGAAGCTCTGGTTTTATCGGAAAAAGCCACTATTCACGATGGGATAGTAGAAATATTCACAAGAGATTCAGGAACTATCTATATAACCAATGGAGATCTGCTTTCTGGTGTAGTTTCCAGAAAAGATCTGCTGAAAGCAGCCATAGGAGGGATGGATCTTACTTCTCTGCCGATAAGTTTGATAATGAGCAGGATGCCTAATATACATTTTTGCACTACTGATGCTACATTGTTTGAAGCTGCTGAAATAATTGTGAAAAAAGAGATAGATTCCCTGCCTGTGGTTGAGTATTCCAATGAATTAAAAGGGTATAAAATTGTAGGGAAGATTTCGAAGACGGATCTAAGCAGGGTTTTATTTGAAACTTTATTATAACAGGAGGGATTTCTATTATTGATATATATTTTATAAAAGATGATGCTATAGTAGATTCAGAAGTTATTTTAAAAGTAATTAAAGATGAATTGAATCGTGAAGACTTTAAACTGATACAGATAACGTTGAAAGAATTTAAAAGCTTAGATGTTTTAAACTCTCAGAACTTAGTTTTTTATAGCCTGAAAGATAAAAAACGACTCCGAAAACTGGAAAGTTTTTGTATGGAAAAAGATATCGTACATTTTGATACTTTTAAAATTTTAAAATACGGGTTTAAAAAGTTATTTGAAAAATCCAAAGCAAATTCATTTAAAAAGATGGATGAAAAATATTTTAAGCGTATTGAAGCTATGGAATTTGCGGTAAAATATGACGACGGAAAGATCAGCCGGGGAATATTAGAAGCAGATCTATTGATTGTAGGCTTATCCAGGACATCCAAAACACCGCTGTCAATCTATTTGGCCAATAAAAGCGGGTTAAAGATAATAAATATACCATTGGTACCAGAAGTGCCTATTCCAAAAGAGGTTTTTCAGGCAACCCAGGTAATTGGGCTGACCATATCTATAGATAAATTAAATAAGATAAGGGAACAGAGATTAAAAACCATGAAAGCGGAGGAGAGAGCATCCAGCTATGCTTCCTTTGGCAGGATATTGGAAGAATTAGATTATTCGGATAAAATAATGAAAAAATTACAGTGTCCAGTAATAGATGTATCGGAAAAAGCCATTGAAGAGACGGCAGAGATCATCTTAAAATTAATAAAAGCTTAAATGCTCAAGGAGGATTAACTCATGAAAAAATTTATTTATCCTTTTAAGGATGGTGGAAAGGAAATGAAGTCATTATTAGGTGGAAAAGGTGCAAACCTTTCTGAGATGACTAAATTAGGATTACCGATTCCCCAGGGATTTGTTATAACGACAGAAGCTAGTATGAAATACTATGAAGAGGAAAAAAAAATATGGAAAGGCTTAAAGAAAGAGATAGAGCAAAACTTAAAGAACTTAGAGGCCGTGACAGATAAAAATTTTGGAGGAGATAATCCACTTTTTGTTTCAGTGAGATCCGGGGCTGCCATATCTATGCCTGGAATGATGGATACAATCTTAAACTTAGGTTTAAACGATAAAACATATAAGTTACTTGCAACGCAGACAGGCAATGAACAGTTTGCTTTTAATAGTTATAAAAGATTTATACAAATGTTTTCGGAGGTAGTATATGGAATTGAAAAGTACAAGTATGATTTACTTGAAAAAGAACTTGAAAAGAATGGAACTGAAAAAGAAGCTTATATTAAAGAATATAAAAATCTCTTTAAATCAGAAGTAAACTTTAAGTTTCCGGAAGATCCAATGGACCAGCTGTTAGCAGCAATCGAAGCAGTATTTAGCTCTTGGAACAACCCGAGAGCTATCTACTACCGTAATTTAAACAATATTCCACATGATATCGGAACGGGAGTTACCGTTCAGTCTATGGTATTTGGTAATATGGGGGATACTTCAGGAACAGGAGTTGTATTTACCAGAAATCCATCTTGTGGTGAAAATAAATTATTTGGAGAATTTTTAATCAATGCTCAGGGGGAAGATGTAGTAGCAGGGATAAGAACTCCTAAAAAGATAGAAGAATTAGAAGCTGTAATGCCTGAAACTTATAAGGAATTGATAGACCTATGTAATCTTTTAGAAGATCATTATAAGGATATGCAGGATATAGAATTTACCATTGAAAATAATGAATTATACATCCTTCAAACAAGAAATGGAAAGAGAACTGCAAATGCTGCTATAAAAGTAGCTACAGACCTGGTTAATGAAGGTATAATAACTAAGGAAAAAGCTATAATGATGATAGAACCTGAGATGATCTCTCAGCTGCTGCATCCGACATTTTCAGAAGAAGAATTAGCAAATTCAGAAGTTTTAGTGACTGGACTAGCTGCATCACCAGGTGCCGCAACAGGAAGAGTATATTTTAGTTCAGAAAAGATAAAGGAAAATAATGGAGGAATCTTAGTAAGATTAGAAACTTCTCCGGAAGATATTGAAGGGATGAACATAGCAGATGGAATACTAACTGTTCGTGGAGGGATGACTTCCCATGCAGCAGTAGTTGCCCGTGGAATGGGTAGATGCTGTATCTGTGGATGCGGGTCAATGGATTTAGATGAAGAAAAAAAAGAGTTTAAAGTAGGAAATATCACAGTCTCTGAAGGAGAATATATATCATTAAACGGAAGTACAGGAAATGTATACCTGGGTGAACTTAATAAAAGTGATTCCGGATTGACCGATGAATTTAAGATGATCCTGGACTGGTCCAGTGAAATTGGTGCTATGAAAGTATTGGCAAATGCTGATACCCCGTTAGATGCCAAGGTTGCTTATGACTTTGGGGCAAATGGAATAGGTCTTTGCAGAACTGAGCATATGTTTTTCGAGGAAAAAAAGATAAATCATGTGAGAGAGATGATCTTAGCTGAAAATAGTCATGAAAGAAAAATAGCTTTAGATAATATTTTACCTCTTCAAAGACTTGATTTTATAGGGATATTCGAGGCAATGAAAGGTAATTCTGTGACGGTAAGATTGATCGATCCTCCACTGCATGAGTTTTTACCAAAAGAGAAGGAAGAAAAATTAAAGCTGACTAAATCTATGGGCATTACCATGGAAGATATAGAGAACAGGATGTTAAAGTTAGAGGAGTTAAACCCTATGCTGGGGCATCGTGGATGCAGGCTGGGAATAACTTATCCGGAGATTTATGAGATGCAGTCCAGAGCAATCATTGAAGCTGCTATAGAAGTGAAAAAATCCGGGATCGATGTAAAACCCGAGATAATGATTCCGTTGGTAGGTAAGGTAGAAGAATTAGGATACTTGAGAGAAAGATTAGTTTCAGTAGTAGATGAGGTAATAGAAAATTCAGGTATAGAGTTAGAATATAAGATAGGAACTATGATAGAAGTTCCCAGAGCTTGTGTTACAGCTGGCGAGATTGCCAAAGAAGCTGATTTCTTTAGTTTTGGAACCAATGACCTGACTCAAATAACTTTTGGATATTCAAGGGATGATGCAGGAAAGTTTATATCTGACTATAGGGAAAAAGATATATTAGAAGCAGATCCGTTTGAAACCATAGATATAAAGGGTGTAGGAAAATTGATGGAGATGGCAGTGACCCTGGGTAGAGGGGAGAAAAAGAACCTTAAAATAGGTATCTGCGGAGAACATGGGGGAGATCCAAAGAGTATTGAATTTTTCCACTCAATTGGTCTGGCTTATGTAAGTTGTTCACCATATAGAATTCCTATTGCTAAATTAGCAGTAGCACAAAACACTATAAAAGGAAGAAAATATCATTTCTAAAAAATAAAAATTAAAAGATCTGTATAGAGAAATTCTATATAGATCTTTTTTTATAGGAATAATCGAGATGGGTTTGGTATACTTATAAAAAGCAACGTGACGTTGCATCCAGACAGACATAATTTTAGATTTTTATAAAATTATAATTTTCTAGATAATAATTAGGAGGTAGTAATGAAAAAAAACAAGGTGATATTTATACTGTTGTTAGAATTGATGCTTATGGGATGCAGTAATGCGGAAGAAAAGATAAATAGCGAGGCTGTAATGGAGATAGACAGGGGGAATTTTATAAAAGCATCTTACCTGTTAAATGATGCCATCAGGATCAACCCCGACTACCTGGATGGTATGGTTAATTATAGAAATGTATACCCACGGGCACTGGACCAGGCTGTTGAAAAAATAGGTGAATATCAAAAAGTATCCGATTATAAATTGGAAGCTTATGCCTATGAGGATCTCCTCAAATTAAAAAATAACTACTATTATGCAGATGACCTGGTTCATCAAAAATTGAGCTTGAGTCTGGAGATCCTCACAATTGAGGAGTTATATAAGTTAAAAGCCACAATGGGTGAAGTATACTATAGTGCAGGGAATGAATTGGAAGACAGAAAGTTAAACAGGGCAGAAAAAAGGGAAAGATACTTTCTCTATGAAAGAGGTGTAGAGCTGTCACCGAAATATAAAGACCTTGCAGACCGCCGTGAAAAAGCCTATGAAGAGGCTTTGGTCAAAGCCATGATTGAATTTTCTAAAAATACTCCTGTTTCATATAGAATCAATCTGGAAAGTCAGGTAAAGGGAAATGTTGCTCAAGGGGAAAAAAGAACCCTTATAAGATTAGTTCCCCTGGATGGAAAAAGATTTGCAGATGCATGGGAAAACAATAAGGCTGACAATATTATAAATACAGGGATAAAAATAAATTTAAATTATATAACCTCAACTCCTGAATCCGTAAAAAAATCTGTAATACCTTTAACCTGGTATGAACAGTATGTGGCTAATACTAAAGATGGTCCCGTAGTAAAAAATATTAAAAAAACATATTTCAGACATGATTTTTATAAGTCAGCAGATGTAAGGGTAAGTTTTACATATATCATGAAAGATCTTTCCACCGGTGAGATCATAGGATCGGGAACATTTGACGGGATAGGGGAGGACAGCTATGGATGGTCTGATTTTTCAGGAAACCTTCCTAAAGGTCAGGCAAGGGGAACTTATGTAAGGAAATTAAAATCCAAGAAAGAACTGACAGAGATGGCACTGGCAGATGCAGTCTCTAAGATCTCCCAGGATATATCGGATAAAATATAAGTTGACAAAAATACCTTCGTGTATTAAACTAATGTTAAGAAATAAACATTAATTAAGGAGTGATCATGACTAATAGGGAAAGGGAAGTTTTAAAATTAATTGAAAGCAACCCCATGATCTCCCAAGAGGAGATAGCAAGTATCCTTGAAATTACAAGGTCTTCTGTAGCAGTTCATATAAGCAATCTTATGAAAAAAGGTGTGATTATGGGGAAGGGATATGTTTTATCTAAGGAGGAATCATATATTTGTGTGGTTGGGGGATCAAATATTGATATCCAGGGATATCCAAAAGATTCGCTTATTCCAGGTGATTCCAACCCGGGGAGTGTAAAAACATCCCTAGGTGGTGTAGGGAGAAACATTGCAGAAAATCTTACAAGATTAGGGGTAAAAACCAAGTTTTTAAGTGTGGTAGGAGATGATGAGAATGGAAAAAGAATCCTTACTCATGCTAAATCAATCGATCTTCATATGGAAAATACCCTGGTGGTCAAGGGAGAAAGTACCTCTACCTACCTCTGTGTATTGGATGAGAAAAGAGATATGAATGTAGCAATATCCTATATGGATATCTTAAAAAATATGGATATAGACTATATAAAAAAGAATGATTATATCGTTAAAAATTCAAAATATTGTATAGTGGATGCCAACCTTCCGGAAATCTTGGAATATCTGGTAACTACCTATGATGTGCCATTTATTTTAGATACGGTATCTGCAAGTAAGGCTAAAAAAATAAAGGATCTAGTGGGTTATTTTCACACTATAAAACCCAATAAGATGGAAGCTGAAGTCTTATCTGGAATAGCCATAAAGAATGAATCAGATCTTAAAAAAGCAGGCCAATACTTTGTAGATAAGGGGGTAAAAAATGTCTTTATTACCTTGGGAGCAGACGGGGTATACTATAAAACTCCTAAAATAGAAGGGATCGTAGTCCCCCCTACCATGGAGATGGTAGGAGCCACAGGAGCAGGAGATGCTTTCGTAGCAGGTTTAACCTACGGATTATTCAACGATAAAAATATAGAAGATGAGATAAGGTTTGCCATTGGAGCATCGATCTTGGCAATCTCCTCAGAGGAGACTATAAATCCAAATATAACATCTAGTTTGGTGGAAAAAACAATAGAAAAACTAAATTTTAAGAATAATAAAATAATTTTATAATAAAAGGAGTGTATTATGTTAATTTATGAAAAGTATGTAGACATCAGCAGTGAGGTTATGGAAGCATTGGATCATGGTAAACCTGTAGTAGCATTGGAGTCTACGATTATTTCTCATGGGATGCCTTATCCTATGAATGTAGAGACTGCACTTAAAGTTGAAGATATAATCAGAGAGGGTGGGGCTGTTCCGGCAACCATTGCCATCTTAAATGGAAGGTTAAAAGTAGGATTGACAAAGGAAGAGATCGATTATCTTGGAAAAGCCGGGCAGAAAGTTATTAAAACCAGCAGAAGAGATATTCCATTTATTATTGCAAAGCAATTGGACGGTGCAACTACTGTAGCTTCAACAATGATAATAGCTGATATCGCAGGAATCAAAGTATTCGCTACCGGCGGTATCGGAGGAGTGCACAGAGGAGCAGAAACAAGTTTTGATATATCTGCTGACTTGGAAGAACTAGGAAGAACAGATGTAGCAGTAGTTTGTGCAGGAGCAAAATCAATATTGGATATAAACCTGACTTTGGAATATTTAGAGACAAAGGGAGTTCCTGTAGTAGGATACCAAACCGATGAACTGCCTGCTTTTTATACCAGAAAAAGTGGATTTAAGGTAGATTATAATATCCAGACCCCAAGTGAATTAGCACTTGCTTTAAAAGCTAAATGGGATCTGCATCTAAATGGAGGGTTTGTAATAGCTAATCCAATTCCTGAAAAATATGAGATGGATTTTGATACAATTACAGATGCTATCAATAAAGCTGTGGAAGAGGCCGAAAAATTAGGAATAAAAGGTAAGGAAAGTACACCATTTTTATTAGCTAAGGTAAAGGAATTAACCGGTGGGGATTCATTGGAATCAAATATTGAGTTAGTCTATAATAATGCCAGATTAGCTGCAAAATTAGCTGTAGAATATTCAAAATTATAATTAAATAGAAAAATCTTCTTGCTAATAAGTTCACAATAGTGTATCTTGTTTGGGAAGAAGATTTTTTTTTGTAAAAAAAGGGAGGAAAAAATGAACAAAAAATACAAAAAATCCATTAGTTTGGAAGGGATACTTGCAATTTTATTGATTATTGGAGGCATAAGTTATACAGCTGGTATAATGGGTGGGATAAATATGATCAACACTATAATGAAAACCACTCACGATTTACTTTTAAATACGGTGTTTTTCATAATGGGAATAGCGGTTTTAGCCGGTTCTTTAGCCGGTGTATTGTCGGAATTTGGAGTGATATCTATAATTAATAGAGTTTTATCTCCGTTGATGAAACCACTTTATAATCTGCCTGGAGCAGCAGTCTTAGGGGTTATAACTACATATCTGTCGGATAATCCGGCAGTTATTACTTTGGCTGAAGATAAGGGGTTTAGAAAATATTTTAAAAAATTCCAGTTACCGGCTCTTACCAATTTAGGGACATCATTTGGGATGGGATTGGTAGTTTCAGCCTTTATGGTAGCCCAGAGTGCTGTGGCAGGGGAAAGTTTAATAGCTCCAGTGATAATAGGTAATATTGGAGCCTTTTTAGGAAGTATCGTCAGTGTAAACATGATGCTGGTATTTACAAAAAAACTATATGGAACAGAAGAATATATTGACGGTAACAGTGATTTTGACTCCAATGCAGATATACTGAATTACCGTGAAGTAAGGGATGGGAGTGTTACAGGAAGAGCTCTGGAAGCCGCTTTAGAAGGTGGGAAAACAGGTGTTAAGATGGGGCTGGAAATAATTCCGGGAGTTCTCATTATCTGTACCATGGTAATGATGCTCACAAATGGACCGAGTCCAAATGGATATACTGGTGCAGCCTATGAAGGGATAAAGTTACTGCCTTTTTTAGGGGATAAATTATCATTTATATTTACACCGATATTTGGATTTCAGCATTCAGAAGCACTGGCTTTCCCTATCACATCTTTGGGAGCAGTGGGAGCAGCCATAAGTTTGGTGCCTCAGCTTTTGAGAGATAAATTAATTGGCGGGAATGAGATAGCAGTATTTACAGCCATGGGAATGTGCTGGAGTGGTTATTTGAGTACCCACGTAGCTATGATGGACAGTCTGAAATTTAGAAATCTTACCGGGAAAGCCATATTTAGTCATACTATAGCCGGACTGGCAGCTGGATCTAGTGCACATTTCTTATTCATGTTTTATAGTTCATTTATGTAAAAATAATATTATTGTGGAGTTTTCTATTTTGAAAGCTCCTTTTTTTAGTATCAAGGAAATTATACCTGTCTGGATACAACGTCACGTTTCTTTTTGTTAAATAAAGTTGCAAATGTTTCACTTGTCGTATATAATGATTAACATATAGTTTGAAAATCAAAATAAAAAGTAAGCGGGAGGAACAATGATAGCGATAATTGGAGGAGTAAAGGGGATTGAGTTTGAATATAAGGGATTGATGAAGAAAAATAATCTTAAGTGTAAAATATACAATAAAAATTGTCCGAATTTTGAGAAGAAAATAAAAAATTGTGAAGTATGTATAATGTTTACCAATACAATAAGTCATAAACTTTCGGTTTCATGCAACAAGGTCTGTAAGAAAAATGATATTAAATTAATAAGAGTTCATTCAAGCAGCATAAATAAACTAAAGGAAAGCATCGGTGAAGTATGTGAGTATTTAAATAATTAGGAGGCAAAGATGCAGGTATTTGTTCATCATATATATGAATATGAAAAAGGGTTGAGAAATTTAGTATTGCATACAACATCTAAAGATAACCTTGAGATGATTGAAATGAAATTAGGAAATAGAAAGATAAGTTATAAAATATATGAAACCAAAAATGGAAAACTTAATATTTTTTTTGGGGCAAAGGAATGTGTAGATGTCATAAAGAAAATTGGGAAGGATTATTTGGTAGATTATACAGCAGAGGAAGATTTTATGTTGGGGATAATGTTAGGTTACGACAGAAAAAAACAATGTGAGAGATTTATGAAATATGATGAAATAAATAGAGCTTAATCAAGTAAATCTCTATTTATTTCAAGATTTTTTTACTTAGATGTTTATAGATATGTCGTCTACACGGATATCTAAAATTTTGATTAAATTATTTGGAGCTATCTCGATTTGCATCCCTCTTTTTCCACCACTGATAAAAATAGTTTCAAAATTCAGGCAGGAATTTTCCATGTAAGTAGGAAAAAGTTTCTTCATCCCCAGGGGAGAACACCCGCCTCTCATATATCCTGTTATCTTCAGGAGATCTTTCATATGAATCATCTCAACTTTCTTATTTTTGCTGATCTTAGCTAATTTTTTCAGGTCTAATTCCTGTTTTCCGGGTATACAGGCTACTAAATATCCGGTTTTATCTCCTAAAAGAACTAAAGTTTTAAAGATTCTGTCTATATCAACCTTAGTTTTTTCTGCCATAGCCACAGCGCTGAGGTCGGACTCATCGTATTCATATTCATCTGTCCCATATGGAATTTTATTTTTATCCAGGATTCTCATGGCATTTGTTTTTTTCATATTTCCTCCCTTGTATAATATTTCACTCAAATAATCATTGGTTAAACTTGATGTATGAGCTCCTAAGATGGCTCTTCTAGCTGATTTATTTTCAAATATTCTTTTATTAAAAAAAATCTCTTAGGTTAAAGCTTATCATATAAATATAAAATATTAAAGGAGGAAAATCATGGGTTTTTATACAAAACTCATAAGGTTGTGACAGAGCTCTGTGAATTAAAAAAGGAGGACTGTGTGTCCTCCTAAATTTTATAGATGGATTATAAAATAACTCTTTCCTTTAACTTTAAATTCCACGGGTTTTCTTTCCCTGATTTTTCTAAATTTTGTATGGGTATATCTTTTCACCATTTTTTGAGGATAATCTTCTGCTTTCTTCCTACTCATAGTAACTATGGTATTGATTACTTCAGATTTTTTATTACTGACTAGATAGTCCTCCTTCATGCAGGTGAACAGAACACCCCTATAGATAGGATCTCCTTTTATCTGTTTAAAATTTATATTTTTACCCAATCTTTCATTGATATATAACCCTAGGGCCAACATTCTATCTTTCATAATTATCTTCTCCTTTTGATCACTAATTAACACTATATGTCCTGTCTCTAAAATCATTAATTTTAATTTCTTTATATCTATTGGTGTAATTCGCGATTCATTTTTTCTTTTTAGACAAAAATTTGGCTGAGAGATCCCAGCCAAATACTTTTATTTTCCTGTTCTGTTAAATGCTGCAGTGATTAAACCACTAAATAATGGATGTGGTCTGTTAGGTCTTGTTTTAAATTCTGGATGGAATTGTCCGGCAATAAAGTAAGGGTGGTCCTTAATCTCTACAATTTCAGCTAATCTTCCATCTGGAGAAGCACCTGAAATGATAAGTCCGGCTTTTTCCATCTCTTCTTTAAACTCGTTGTTAAACTCAAATCTATGTCTATGTCTTTCATAGATTAACTCTTCCCCGTATAATTCACGGGCTAAAGTTCCATCTTTTAATTTACAAGGGTATAGTCCTAATCTCATAGTTCCACCCATCTCTACATCTTTTTGATCTGGCATGATATCGATTACCGGGTGAGTAGTATCAGAATTAAATTCTGCTGAATGAGCAGTTTTCCATCCCATAATAGATCTAGCATATTCAATAACTGCTGACTGCATTCCAAGACATATTCCTAAGAAAGGGATCTTATTTTCCCTAGCATATTTTATTGCAGCGATCTTACCTTCTACTCCACGATCTCCAAATCCACCAGGGACTAAGATTCCGTCAAATCCTTTTAAATCTTCTAAGTTTAGGTCTTCAGCTTGAATGTAAGTTATGTCAGCATTGATATCCTGGTGGTATCCTGCATGCTTAATAGATTCATCTATAGAGATATATGCATCTTTTAATTCTATATATTTTCCAACTACAGCTATTTTAACCTTCTTAGAAGGATTCTTGATCTTCTTTACCATAGCTCTCCACTCTGTAAGAGCAGGTTTTTCATTGGCAACACCCAATTGTTTGCAAACTGCATCTGCTAATCCATTCTCCTCTAAGTTCATAGGCACTTCATATATTGTAGAAGCATCTTTACACTCGATTACAGCATCTGTATCCAGGTCGCAGAATAATGATAATTTTTCTTTCAATGATTCAGGTAGAGTATGCTCAGTTCTACATACTAATATGTTAGGTCTGATTCCTAGAGTCATAAGCTGTTTTACTGAATGCTGTGCAGGTTTTGATTTCAATTCTCCAGCTGCTTTTAAATAAGGAACCAATGCACAATGAACGTACAGTACATTTTCTCTTCCTACATCATATCTAAATTGTCTGATAGCTTCTAAAAATGGTGTAGACTCGATATCTCCTACAGTTCCACCAATTTCAGTGATTACGAAATCAGAGTTTACTTCTTTACCTACAATTTCAATTCTTGATTTGATCTCATTTGTGATATGGGGAATAACTTGTACAGTTTTACCTAAGTATTCTCCCTTTCTTTCTTTGTTGATTACACTTTGGTAGATTCTACCAGTAGTAACACTGCTGTACTTAGTTAAGTTTTGATCGATAAATCTTTCATAGTGACCTAAGTCTAAGTCTGTTTCTGCTCCATCGTCAGTTACAAATACCTCACCATGCTCATATGGATTCATTGTTCCTGGATCTATATTGATATACGGATCAAATTTTTGAATAGTAACCGAATGACCTCTTTCCTCTAAAAGTCTACCTAAAGACGCTGCTACAATTCCCTTTCCTAAAGATGATACTACACCACCGGTAACAAAAATATATTTAGTTTGTTTCATATAACTCCTCCTAAAATAATAGATTTAACACATAAAAAAAAGGCGAAAAAAAAAACGGATGTTTTGATTTATCGCCTATAATAATTTTTTTTTAAAAAACAGAAAATATCTTTCCCCTGTTTTATTTACTTTAATAAGTATACAGTAAAGTCCAAAAAAAAGCAATTTTTTTTTGGACTTTATAGTCTTTTAACCTTCTATCCCTCAATTGGGTTTAAATTAATTTTAGGATCTAAATTCAGGATAAAATGAGTAAGCAGATTTATTTCATCTTCAATATCATAAAAACTAGCTGTTTCCACCGGGGAGTGCATATATCTGATTGGAAGGGAAAGAAGAGCTACAGGAACTCCTTTACCGGTATACTTTATAGTATCTGCATCTGTTCCGGTCCTTCTGGGAGTCAGCTCATACTGTAAATTTATATCCAATTCTTCAGCTGATTTTTCTAATTCTGTATTGATCTTTAAATTTATAGGGGCCCCCTTGGCCAGGACCGGACCACCCTCCAATGAAAACTCTCCATTGGCATTGGTATCTACACCTGGATAATCAGTGGCAAAGGTAACGTCACAAATTACAGCCATATCCGGGTTAATTTTTGAACCGGCAAAATAAGCTCCTCCCTGATTGGTTTCCTCAGTACTTGTATTGACTGCATAGACTCCTATACCCAGGTCTTCCTTAGCCAGGTTTCTCATAACTTCAGCTATGATAAAACTTCCGGTTTTATTATCCAAAGCTTTTCCGGCGATCCTATTTTCCTGCAAAATTTCAGTTTCTCTTTTATAAACTGCCATATCTCCGATATTTAAAAATTTTACTGCTGATTCCTTATCTTTGAAGCCGCAGTCCACATAGATATCATCCATAGTAAGATCTTCCTTCACCCCGCCATGATGTTCGGCATTAGCTCCAACTACTCCAACTACCTCTTTTTTACCCAGGAATTTTATCTTCATTCCTACGGCGACTTTTGGACTGATTCCCCCTAGTTTTTCTAGAAAAATAAAACCGTTAGAATCGATTCTTTTTACCATAAATCCAATTTCATCCCCATGAGCTGCAATCATTATTTTAAAATCTGCCTCTGGATTCAAAACTGCATATGCATTGCCTACATTATCACTCTCTGTTTTATGAGAAAACTGTTTCATATAGTCCAGCCAAAGAAGCTGCACCTCCTTTTCCATTCCAGATGGTGAAGAAGTATCCAAAAGATCCATTAAAAATTTTCTGTTCATACAATTATGCCCCCTATTATTTTTATTATCTAAAAAATTATAAAATTTAACAATAAATTAAAGGTTATCAAAACTTTGATTGTAATTAGTCACGTTGCCTTTTTTAATCAAACTTAATATACATTTTTTTAATCTTATCCACAGTATCCCAAATGTTAGTGTTAGAATCAATATATACTTTGTCATCCATATATTTTTTATAATTATCTACCCTTTCGTTTAAAAGCTCCACAATACGGGAGTGCAGATCCTTGACATCGTTGAGGAGAGGCCGGGTATTTCTCCTGGAAACTCTCTTGTATATACATTCAACAGTACAATCCAAATAGATCACAAAACCCCTTTTTTTTAGAAGCATTATATTGGTATCGGACGCTACCACACCACCACCTGTAGAGATAACGGTGTTGTTCATCTTTGAAATTTCTTTAACATATTTAGCTTCAATTTCTCTAAAATATTTCTCACCTTTCAGGGAAAAGATCTCTTTTATCTTCATTTTTTCTTTATTTTCTATATAATGGTCCGTGTCTACAAAGTTCATCTCCAGAACTTTAGCCAGCTCCCTGCCCACTGTAGATTTTCCACTTCCCATAAATCCTATTAAAATTAAATTTTGTTTCATAAGGTTCACCTCGAGACAATTATATCATAATATTAAATACTTTTGATTACTTTTATTTTCTCTTTTTCAGGCAATAACTATTTATTGAATGGAAAATTGTGATTTTGTAAAAGTAGAAGGATTTCACAAGATTTTTTTGTATATATTTTAAATGAAAAATGAATTATTTAATGAATTGTATATTATGAAAAAAATATGGGAGGAGAAATGAAAAATAAAAAATTATATTTGATATTAGGTGTTTTATTTTTAAGTTTGATTTCCTGCAGAAAATATGAGGAACCTATAAAAATAGGGGTCAATGATTGGCCTCCGTGTGAGTTGTGGTATATAGCTGAAAAACAGGGTTATTTTGAAGATACCAAAGTGGAAATTATTAGATTTTCTACCTGGGCAGACAATTTAACAGCTTTTTATTTAGGGAAAACAGATATAGTGAGTTCATCATATTTTAATACTCTTTATTATGATAAAAAAGGGGAAGATGCAAAGATGATCCTCACTGCCGATATTATAAAAGGCGCAGATGGACTGGTTGTTAAAAATTACATTGAGAACCTGAAAGATCTGAAAGGGAAAAAAATAGCGGTAGAGCTGGGAACAGATGAACATTTTTTACTTCATAAAGCATTGGAAAAAATAGGTCTCAAAGAGGAGGAAGTGACAATAATCCCCGCTACTTCTAAAGAAGGTATGGAAAAATTTATCCTTGGGGAAGTAGATGCCTGTTTAACATATGAACCTTTTATGACTCGGGCTGCTCAAAAGGGAGGAGGAAGAGTTACTCTTACTACAACTGATTTACCAGATTATGTGATCGATGTTTTGCTTGCCAGGAATGAGGTTTTAGAGAAAAGAAAGAAAGATTATTCAAACCTTATCCGTGCCTGGTATAAGGCTCAAAAATTTGTAGATGAAAATCCAGAAGAAGCTTATAAGATAATGAGTTCTAAGGAAAATATGAGTTCTGAAGAATTCAAATTGTTTTATGAAAGTTTTAAAATGTATAGTATAGATGAAAATAAAGAAATATTTGCTTCAGAAAAATTTAAAGAAAAATTAATGGAGATGGATAATTTTTTATTCGAAAATGATTTAATCTCTGAGAGGGTAGAGGTAGAAAAAATATATACAGATGAAATTATTATCGACATAGGAGAGGAGAAAAATGAATAAGGGATTTCGAAGATCTTTTTATGCCTTATATCTAAGAATTTCAGCGGGGGTAATAATTGTAATAATTACAACTATGTTTTTATCGTTTTTTTTCATCGATAAACTTCTTTATAGTTATTTAAAACTCCAGTATAAAGAACAGGTTTTTTCTGTTATTTCAGGATTAGACTGGGCAGCATCAGGTCTTTTAGAAAAGAAAGAAATAAATTCTTTGCAGAGGCTAACAGAAAATATTGGTTCCTATTCTTTTATCGAAAAAATACGTATCTATAATACAGAAGATAAGATCATATCCTCTAACAATAAAGAGGAAGTTGGAGAAGAGCAGAGGGAAAAAATCGTGAATGAGATTTTAATAAAAAATAAACTAAGAAGTATGGAAATAAATTTTAAAGAGGGTCGATTTAAAGTGGCTGTTCCTATAAAGGGTAAGGAATATAGTAGAGTGACAAAATCAGGAGTAGTCGGGGTACTCTTCATAAAGGTTGCTCTGAGAGGAATAGATAAACTCATGTATGATTATAGACATAACATTATTAGGAATATAATTATAGTTGGTGTGTTTTTGCTAATAATAATATTAATATTGTTAACAAAAAAATTATTTATTCCCTTAATTAAATTATCAGATGCTGCAAAAGAAGTATCTCGTGGGAATTATAAGAGTAAAATTGAGAATAGTTCTAGGTTAGAATTTAATTATTTGATCGATGAATTTAATCATATGATCGAGCAAATTAACATAAGGGATGAAAAATTAAAGATCAGTCGAAAAAAATTAGAAGATTATAGTTTATTACTTGAAAAAAAGGTGAAAGAAAGAACTAAGGAACTGCATCTAAGTAATAAAAATTTAAAAAAAATAGCAATTACAGATGGATTGACTAAAGTTTATAACAGGAAGTATATTTTAGAAAAACTTGAAGTTGAAATAGAAAATGCAAAAAGAGTTCATGAAAAACCATCTGTGGTTATGCTGGATGTGGATGACTTTAAAAAAATAAATGATAAGTATGGTCACCAAACAGGGGATGAAGTATTAAAAAAAATAAGTGAATTTATAAAAAGTAATTTAAGAGAGATAGATCTATTTGGAAGGTATGGTGGGGAAGAATTTATTATTATCCTGCCTGAAACAAATATAGAAAAATCTTTTTATATAGCTGAAAGGATCAGGGAAGAAGTTGAAAATATAAGATATGATAATGAAAATATTAAAACCACTATAAGTTTAGGAGTTATAGAAGTAGTTGATGAAAATCAAAATGAAATTATAAGAAAAGTTGATAAGTTATTATATAAAGCTAAAGCAAATGGAAAAAATAGGGTAGAAAAATGAAAAAGCTGAAAAAATTATTTTGGCTTTTTTACTTTATAAGTTAACTAAAAATAAATGTTATAAAATTGAATTAGACATATCACTTTAAATTTAAAGAATGATAGATTTTTAAAGGAGCATTCCTGTATAATAAAAAAGTAAATGGTTGAAAAAAAAAGATACCTCGATGTAAAATTAAGACGACTAAACCCTAATATTTTACGGAGGTATCCACATGAAGTTTAACCAAAATAGCAAA
>NZ_QUAJ01000028.1 GCF_003391055.1 Psychrilyobacter piezotolerans | reverse complement strand
TTTGCTATTTTGGTTAAACTTCATGTGGATACCTCCGTAAAATATTAGGGTTTAGTCGTCTTAATTTTACATCGAGGTATCTTTTTTTTTCAACCATTTACTTTTTTATTATACAGGAATGCTCCTTTTATTTTTAAACTTTTATCACGAATTACACTAATTATTATAAAATCTATAAAACGCAGATACTATCTGAAAACTCACTAAGTTTTAGGTCCTCTTTGTGAGCTCTTTTTTCCTTTGTGGCCTTCGTGTCCAATATTTTAAAAATTAATTTGTTCATGTTAATTTGTGCTATTTGTGACTAGTCTTTTTCTTCTTTTTATTTTAATTATTCATTTTCAATTATCAATTAGTTTTACCTTTGTAATTTTTTTCAATACAGATCTTATTCCCAGCTCAAATAATAAAATCCCGGCTATATTAAAGAAGATAAATAGGATAGCATAGACCGATCCGACTATCTTATCCCCGCTGCTTAAATATGGAAACATAAGGATTGGCAGGGTAATTATCTCCCCCCCTCCTATAAGAAGGGTCAGAATATATTCCGACAGAGATATCAATATGGATATTGTTGACCCGATTAATATCCCGGGGATCAGTATGGGCAGGATAATATACCTGTACATCTGAAATTTTAAGACACCGTCAATAAGTGCAGATTCTTCCAATCTTTTGGGAAATCCTTTGAAACTCCCATACAGACTGAGAAGTACATAGGGAAAACTGGGGATTATGTTTACTAAAATTACTCCTAATAAATTATCTGTTAACCCGTAGATTATCATACTCCGATGGATCCCCAGTACAGATGAAAGGGACGGAATTATCAGGGGAGCAAATAAAATTATCATATAGATCCCCTTGAATCGGCTTTTTTTTCTGAATAAAAATCTAGCTGCAGGTATAGCCAGAAATAGATTGATTACAGCCACCGTATAGGCAATGAACAGATTATACCCCATTCCAATCCATGTGGATCT
The DNA here is from genome assembly GCF_003391055.1 of Psychrilyobacter piezotolerans. Classification (NCBI taxonomy): domain Bacteria; kingdom Fusobacteriati; phylum Fusobacteriota; class Fusobacteriia; order Fusobacteriales; family Fusobacteriaceae; genus Psychrilyobacter; species Psychrilyobacter piezotolerans. Next base: position 33,796 of record NZ_QUAJ01000028.1, on the reverse strand, counting down.
GTTTTTCAATACATACTCATATCCATCTATAGAATAATTAGGAGGCAGTATCTCTCCAAACCTCCACCCGCTGGATATGGACCCCAGAATCAGGGGAATAAACGGGAATAAAACTGCCAGTATGAATACCAGCCCTGCTATTATAATTATTTTTCTAATTCTAATTCCACCCTTTCTCCCAGTGATTTATTCAATTTATAGATAAGCAGTGCCATACCGGCCGTTAGTAATATGATTATACTGTTTATTACCATTACCTCTCCCCTGTTGGCTATACTATTCCTTGCGTATTTTTCATAGGCTAAAACCGGCAGAGTTCTGGGGTAGGTTACTCCCAGCAGATACGGAACCTCAAATGAAGCAAATATATGAGCAAATACTACAAATAATGAACTGAGATAGATCGGGAAAATTATTGGAAATACCACCTCTTTAAAAAAATGATATCTATTTACTCCGTACACTTTGGCCACATCCAGCCATTCATTGTTTATCTTTATCATCGTTGAATAGACCATGAGGATCACAAAGGGACTGGCCTTCCATCCATAGGTCAATATGATTGAATATCCATGACTCTCATTGACTAAAACCGGGAATTCAGTCATCTTATGAATCCACCCCAATCTATGGCACAGGGTGGAGATAATTCCGCTCTGGCCAATTAAAATAGCCATCATATATCCTCCTAAAAGATAGGGGATATACATAGGCGAAAGTAAAAACATCTTTATCCCGTTTAATTTTGCCGGACCGACCTCTGTACTGAGGAGATAGAGGATATATATTCCCAAAAGAGATATTATTCCTACTAAAATTATAGAGCACAGACTCAGTCTGGCTGTATAAGCCAGAGAATTTAAAAAATCTCCCTTATTTATTATTTTTTCCAGCAGCTTATAATTAAATATCTGCTTAAAAGATTCCAGTATTCCACTCCAAAATAAGGCTGACATCACCACGATACTGGGCAGAATCCCCAGGTGTTCCTTAACCCTTTGCCACTTTCTCATACCATTCATCTTTTATCCCTTCCGTTACCTCTGGAGACAACTCCTCCAGTTGAGGTGAAAACAACTCTTCCTTTAATTTTTTTGTAACTGCCCCGTCTCCCCATACCGAAGACTTCATCTTCTCCTCCTGGGGGTCATTTGAGATCATATAGTTTATAAAAACCAAAGCTGCTTCTGGATTTTGTGTATTTTTAGCTATAGTCAGATAATGATTGTTTGTGAAACTCCCAACACTCATCACATATGGATATGTATCTTTGGGAAATTCTCCTAAAGCTACTTTATTTTCTACGATACTGGGAGTATAGCTGATAGTGAAATCAACCTCTCCACTGGCAAACAATTCATGATTTTTTTCTGAAGATTCAGGATAAGTTTTTCCTTCCCTCCACAGATAGGGCTTTATTTCGTTTAAGTAGTCCCATACCGGTCCCATCTCTTCCACTGTGAAATCATCTCTTCCCAACAGATCTACAGCCAGTGTCCTTATGAAGGCATTCCCTACAAAATCATTGGGATTGGAATAGGTAAATCTTCCTGGGTTTTTTATCACCCACGATCTTAATTCTGCTGCTGTCTTAGGAGGATTTTTTATCTCCGTTATCATTATAAAGTTAGCCTGTCCCAGAGGCGCTTCCAGTCCGTCTACCGGCTCACCAAAATCATTCCTAAGAGCATTTGGATCGACCCCCTCTATATTTGGAAGCTTGGAGTTGATATCTCCCAGTAAAATCCCGTTAGTTTTAGCAAATTTAAAATTTTCTCCATTGAGCCAGATAACATCGGTACTTCCATTTACTTTATTGGCTTCTTTCTCTACAACCAACTTATTCAGAGGCTGCCTGATATCCGTAACCGGTACTCTTTTTAAAGTTATATTATATTCTTTCTTCAGATTAGGAGCTATAAATTCATCATAATATTTATTAATCTCCTTACTTCCCCCCCACATGGTTATAGACACAGTCTGGCCATGAGCGTTTTTTTCAATCTCTTCCCAGCTCATACCCAGAACGTCTTTTTTCGACGTTTCTTCTTTTTTTCCGCAGCCTATCAATAAAAAACTCGTTAATATCAATAGAAATATTAATTTTTTCATCTCTTCCCCCCTCTAAATAATTGTGTTCTGCTTTTATTATAGCATAGTTACAGCCTTATATTCTGAATGTTTTTTGAAATAAAAATCCATACTGTCACCAAAAAAATCAAATTTTTTACCGGTATTTTAACCGATTTAAAACTAAATTATATTAAAGTTAATTTAAAATAAAATTTGCCCACCAAAGGCAGGCAAATTTCTTAACTTTAAGTAGATCCAGTATCCCAAAAGCTTATTTAATTTTTATTTTTTTAAGTTCCATCTTTATTTTGATAATCTTCGTTACCACCATAAGTCCCATAAAAATTAGTGATGCTATGATTGAATACTTTAAAACTATATCCCTGTCTCCGGATACAAATGCTCCTGCCAGCATCACATATACAGAGGTCCCCAGGAGGATAAATATTGTAGATAATATGGCATATTGCATAAATCCAATAGAAGTTAATCCATATACATAATTTTGGATCCCAAATGGAAAGATGGGTATCAATCTGGTTACAGCTAAAATAAACCATCCGTCTTTTTTTACCCCTTCATCTATTTTTTTAAATACAGCTGTGTTTCCAAACTTTCTCTCAATAGCTCCCCTGGCAACATATCTCGCTATCAGGAAAGATAAGGAAAGTCCTATACCTGCCCCAATAGCCGTATAGACAACTCCCATTATTGGCCCGAAGATTATCCCGCCGGCTATTGTGACAGGCAGTACCGACATCATACTTATTGTAATCACTATATATAGTATAATATATGCCAATGGTCCCCATACCCCTAACATAGTAATCACACTTTCTAATTTTGCCCTCTCTGTAAGGTAACTAAATAGAACTTTAAAAATGTTATCCTTCTCAATTTCAACATTTCCCCGGGTGGATTCATATACCGTCTGGGTAGTTGGTCTTGCTGCATATACTGAATAATCCTTTGATGTCGCAGGACCAGCCATTCCAATCATAAAAATGACTATAAACATTACAACAGTCAGCAGTTTTTTCATTTTAATCTCCTTGTATTTAAAGTAAGCACCGGCCTCTAAGATATTTTTACAAAATTAGTTTATTATAGCCACAATAAATATATCTTAGTATTGGATTATTTTCTTTTATTCAATTCTTTTTTAGATTTAAACCTGTTGATCCATTGTCTAACCGAACCTTGAGATCTTTTTTCTGCTGAAGCCTTTATATACCTGTCTCCAAACACCAGATCCAGGATATGCACAGAATCTTTTCCTGCATTTTCCATAGATTCCCTGCATGCAGCACAATAACTTACTATATGATCTGTCTTATATTCCGTTCCCCTCTCAGTTATAACTGCATGAGCTACTTCTGGGTTAGCCGGCATTACCATTCCTCCAAATCCGCAGCACCTTGTATTTCCCCTTGTATTTACAGACTCTTCGGTCTTATATCCCATCTGAGCTAAGATCCGTCTGACCCCATTTTGGATCTCCACATTGTCTCTCGTAGAACACGAATCATGGATACCAAATACCACATCCGAATCTTTTCCTATCTCCTTAGTCTGCTCAGGCAGTCCTAATTCCGGTAATATTTCCCATAAAGACCTTACCCTTTGATTGGGGCTGTGTTCTTTAAAGACCCTATAACATGACTGGCATGCTACGATAATTTCCTCTGCTCCTGTATCGTCTATAGCTTTCTGGACTGCAGCATATCTTTTTTCAAAAGCCTCTACCTGTCCCAGAGATTTTGTTGGTTTCCCGCAGCATTTTAAGACCGATCCTATCTCTCCATCATATTTTTCCTGTAAAAAGTCCAATATATTTCCCACTGCTTTTGAATTATAAGAAGGCAGGGAACACCCCGGAAAAAATATTCTTTTAGTTTTATTTCCCTTAGGAGCTTTATTGACTGTATTAAAGAAATTTGAATACCCTAAATATTGGTGAGCTTCTATTGCTCTATGACCCTTCATAGGTGATTTACCATTATTTCTCTTTATTTTTAGAATTCTACTCTCCATAAAGATATCCTGTATTTTATAGTCTTTTGGACAGGCAATTGTACACCTGTTACACATATTACATGAATATACCAGTTTATCCGGTATTTCATTTTTCGCTATACATTCCTTAAGAATTGACTTAGGATCTTCTCCAAATTCATTTAACATTATACAGTTTTTCATACAAGGTTTAGATTTACATTCTAAACAACCATCGATTATTTCTTCTATTTTTTCTCTAAGTTTTTCAGGAATCATAACTCTCTCCTAATTATTTATTTTTCCATTGGCATAGTTTTATCGCCACTCCATTCATAAATAGAACCTTCATAGTTTCTTACATTTTCAAAGCCTCCGGCTCTGAGGATCATAGTTGCATAACCTGATCTTATTCCCATAGTTCAGTAGAGTGTAAAATCATCTTTTTTAGAAACACCCATTTCACTCATTATCTCTTCCATCTCTTTTGGAGTCTTTAAAGTTCCATTTTTATTCAACAAATCTGTCCAAAGAAGGTGCTTTGCCCCTTTTATATGGCCGCCTCTAGGCTCTCCTGCATTTTGCGATCCATCAAATTCTTTTTTAGTTCTTACATCGATAAGTGTTGTTTTTCCTAAATTCTTATAAATTTCGTCCTTCGTTACCATAAAACTTCTGTCATAATCTTTTAAAGTCACACCAGTACTAGGTGTTGGTTTAACTGTAACATCATTCGTCATCTCATAACCAAGTTCTTTCCAATAACCGGACCCTCCATGAAGGATTTTAACATTTTTCATTCCTGCTAATCTTAATTGCCAGGCTGCACGTCCATCTGCTCCGGGACCTTTAAATAAATCGGAGTAGAGTACCACTATTTTTTCATTGTCTATCCCCAATGAAATAAGTTTTTTAGTCAGCTCTTCCTTTGATTTTATAGTCCCCCAACCTGGATCTCCTGGTTTTCCGACTTTTTCTGAAAAAGCATGGAATCCGATTCCAACTGCTCCTTTTATATGCTCTTTAGCGTATAATTTAGGATTATTACAGTCCAGTAATACTAAATTTTCTGTTCCTAATAACGTTTTAAGCTCCTCCGGGCTGATAAAATAATCTCCTTTTTCATATATGGAAAGATCTATTTTTTTTACTTCCTCAGCCGGTGATTTACCACAACCATTAAATAAAAAAACCATCAATCCACATAGAATAAGTAATCCCATGGTGTATTTTTTTCTCATTTTTCCCCCTTGTATTTTAGTTTACGTTTTCTAATCCTGTAGTATCTCTTGACTGTTTCTTATCATTCCAAACCTTTTTAAATAAAAATATTAATGTACTTATTGCAAATAACATAAGTAATCCAACCACTATTGTTTTGGTTGTACCTGTTAACATACTTCCAATGTATGAATAAATTATCGTTGCCGGCAGCTGTCCTATACCAGTTGCAATAAAAAAGCTGAAAAAACTCATAGAAGTTAATCCGGCGGCATAGCTGACAATATCAAAAGAAATAAACGGCAGTAAACGTGCTATCAATATTGTATATTTTCCATATCTATCAAAAAAATCATCTACACTGTCCAATGCATATTTACCGGTTAATTTTATCACTGCATCTCTTCCGTAAAACTTTGCTATATAAAAACAAAGTGCTGCTCCTGCCATGGAACTGGTCCATGATAAAAGAGCTCCTTTTACCCAGCCAAATAAACCAGCATTTGCAAAGGTTATTATAAAGGCTGGAAGGGGTGCTGCTATAGATTGTAATATCATCAATAAAAATGATACAACTGGTGCCCACATTCCAAATCCTAAAATATAACCTCTTGCCAAATCAACATCTACATTTTGAAGGATGAAAATAGCCTGATTGACATTTATTTTCACTGCCGGTATTAAAAAATATAACCCTGTTATGACTATCAAAACTCCTATTTTTAGCATCTTATCTTTTCTATACTTCAATTAATTAACCTCCATATACTATAATTTTTATTATATATAATAAAAATTTTCACTTTATTTTATGTCAATTTAAAATTAATGTAAATTTATACAGTTATCATTCAAGGCTTATTAAATTTAATCTATCCTATGGACATCTTTCTAGAATCAACTGAGGTTTGAATAAATTTTAAAAGCAATAATTTTCCGAGATAAGTCCGAATTTAACACATCACAAGTGACCCCCTGCTTTATCAAGGAGATTATATTTATGCATTAAGATTAAATTTTTATTGTTTTCTTCGTTTTTTAAAATGATTGTTAATGGGAACAGAGTTGTTCCGAAAGTAATTATTTAGGAATAGATAAAATATTAAGGTCAAAACATCTCGTTAATATGTTTATTTATATCCATCATAATTTTAAAATGGGTTGGAAGTTAAAGAGTGAATTGGAATAAATGTTTATAATATTGAAGCAGAAAGACTACCTAATATATCCTTTTTCAGATTCTAAAAGTTCCATCATAACTTCATCCAGAAGTTTATCGGCTATTCAGGCTCAATTAAATCTTAATTTAAACATAATTCCTCTCCTTTAAAAATTTATTTACATAATTTATACCACTTTTTTTCCAATTTTTCAATAAAAAATGATTTTTTAAATAACTTTATCGATATATAGCCGCCAACAAAATCAATTTTTTTTACTCTATTTTGCATTAATTTAAAATAAAATTTGCCCACCAAAGGCGGGCAAATTTCTTAACTTTAAATAGATGAAGTCTCTCGAAAGTTTAGTTATTTAGTTTTTATTTTGTAGTCCAGCTTTTTTCTTGATTATCCTGGTAACTATAATTAATCCAAGGAAAATCAATGACGCTATGATCGAATACTTTAAAACTATATCCCTGTCTCCAGATGCAAATGCCCCTGCCAGCATGACATATACAGAGGTTCCCGGAAGGATAAATATTGTAGATAATATGGCATATTGCATAAACCCAATAGAAGTCAAACCATATACATAATTTTGGATCCCAAATGGAAAGATAGGTATCAATCTGGTTACAGCCAAAATAAACCATCCGTCTCTTTTTACTCCTTCATCTATTTTTTTAAACATAGCTGTGTTTCCAAACTTTCTCTCAATAGCTCCCCTTGCAATATATCTCGCTATCAGGAAAGATAATGAAAGTCCTATACCTGCCCCTATAGCCGTATAGATAACTCCCATTATTGGCCCGAAGATTATCCCGCCGGCTATTGTGGCAGGCACTGCCGATATCATAGTTATTGTAACCACTATATACATTATAATGTATCCCAGTGGTCCCCATACCCCTAACATAGTAATTATACTTTCTAATTTTTCCCTGTTTTTAAGGTAACTGAACAGAATCTTAAAAATGTTATCTCTCTCAATTTCAACATTTCCCCGGGTGGATTCATAGGACCACTGAGTCCATGAACCATCATAGTTTTTAACATTTTTATACCCCAATAACTCTTTCAATACAAAGGTCATATAAGCAGATTTTACGCCTGAATGAGAGTATAAAATAACTGCCCTATCTTCTGTAATCCCCTCCTCATCCAAAATTGCTTTCATCTCTTTAGGTGATTTAAATGTTTTATCCTTGTTCACCATCAAATTCCATGGAATATTATACGAACCCGGGATTCTACCCCTGGCAAATGCCCCGTCCTTTTGAATTAATCCATCAGATTCAATATAAGTTCTTGTATCTAATATCATTACATCATCTGCCATTGCAGCTTTCACATCTTCTAAATTCGCTGACTTAGAAAGATCTGCCGGACCGCTAAATTCATATACCGCCTGGGCAGCTGGTCTTGCTGCACCTCCCTCTACTACTTTTAATCCGGCTGTCTTCCACCCGTCTATTCCGCCGTCGATCATGGATATATCCTTATGTCCGTACATATCCAATATCCACCATAATCTGGCCGCATCTTCACCAAGTAAGAGGAGGTGGGTATCAGCTGTAATCCCGTAGGAACCTAATGTTTCAGCCATCTTCTCAGGGGAAGCCCTCATCCCGCTATATTCATATTCCCCCTTATCAGCAGAAAAATCCGGCCTCCAAATCTGGTAAGATCCTTCCAGATGTTCTTTTTCAAAAACTGCCTGTTTTCTTACATCTAAAATCACCAGGTCCTTTTCGGCCTCTATCATTTTATCTGCAGTTTTCGGGCTTACCAGGGTGCTCGTTGCATATACCGAATAATCCTTTGATCTTGCAGGATCGGCCATTCCAACCATAAAAATTGTCATAAACATTAGAATAATCAGCAGTTTTTTCATTTTATTCTCCCTTTTTATATTTAAAATAAGCACAGGTCTTTAAGATATTTTTACAAAATTAGTTTATTATAGTCTAAAATATACGTTATCCTGTATTATTTCCTTTTATTCAATTCTTTTTTAGATTTAAATCTGTTCACCTATTGTATCCCGACCCTTGAGTTCTTTTGGTTGAAAAAGGTAGAATAAAAAAATTTCATAGAGTTATCCATATAAATTTGATATTTTTCTAAAATAAAAAGATAGTCCCTGGGACTATCTTTTCATGCTTAAAGATCTAATAATTCCGACAACCTCTCTTCCTCCGATACGACCCTTCCTAATTTTTTGGAATATGCCATACATTTTCCATCTACAATTCTTGTTTCTAATGTTCCCTTAGCATTTTTATTTCCTCTCAAATGGGGAGCATCTATAATTCCTTTTTTAATCATATCTGCAATAACTACAGGGTCCGACCATGGATCTTCACTTTTATTATAAAGTGATTTTATAGTATTCAGCAGATATTTAACTTCCTTTATCAACTGATTTTTTCTAGCCTGAACAACTGTATCATTTTTCATATCTACCCTTCCATAGAGGGTTGATCTTATAACTCCCCTTACAATTTTACAGCTTTCAATTACATCTTCGGGTTTGGCCGCATGATCTGCTTCGCTAAAACCTACCACATGCACAATGTGGGGATTTAAAGTCATGGCCAAATAGGTAGAGGCTGCTAACTGCCCCTTGGCCACATCTAAATCTGTACTCAAACTTGCCAATCCAGCTCTTACCTGTCTGAACACCTTAAAATTTTCATCCTCCAAAGATTCAATTAATTCAACCTTTGCAAGCATCTTTGCCAAGTCCATTCTATGGTGGATGCAGGCCGGTACATTGAACATATATTGAGAAATATAATTTTTCACTCCCATTTTTTTTGCATTATATGCTGCCAAATAAGCCATAACCACACCAATAGTATCATGAGCATCCCTAAGACTCCAATGATGCCCTTCATTGACTTCTATGGGGATATTCCTTTGGGCATGCCATCTCATCAACTCCTGTCCCTCACTGATAGAGGTAACAAGGGATCTTTCACCCCTTCCGTCCAGCACATTATACCAGCACAGAGGTACGGCACACCAGGCATTCTTGATTGTAGTTTGAAGGAGTTCTGCAGTTTTAAAAATATCTGCAGTTCCGCTATAAGATCTTAATAGGGGGTAATTTCCCCTTTGAGCAGACCGGTATAACTTTTCAAAATCCTCTACTTTTCTCAGAGGTACCCCTCCTGCCCCATCTAAATCATGGTTCATCTTCTCTGGTGAAAAAAAGTTTTCCTGGGTATTTTGATCGGGTCCTATGGAAATCACATCCAAAATCCCGGCTTCTGCAATTTTTTTAATTCCTTCATAGGTTTCCTCTAAGGAGGGCAGTCCAAAGTGATGCCTTATAACAGGATAAGGATATCTGGATCTTATCCTTTCTATAATATCCTGGGATTCATCAATGACAAGATCCTTTAATTTTTTTCCCCTTAAATAACCAATGACCTCATCTAAATCTTCTGTACCATCAAATATTTTAGAAAAAAACTTGTATTCTTTTGCAAATTCAGCAACTGGTTTTGTTCCCCCAAAAATCCACTCAATATTTTCTAATTTGTGATCATAAATTTTTTTTTCCAGCTCATTCAACAGGGGTATTACAGAGTCGGGTGTCAACCTAAATCCAATACTTACCACATCGGGGTTTTTTTCAAGAATATAGTCAATTAAGTTATCTATACTTACAGCTGCTCCTAAAAATTCTGCAGAATGTCCTTCTTCTTCTGCAAGCCTCAAAAAATTCACAGCCCCGCCTACATGAACGCAATTTCCGATTGCGGCACCTATATATTTTTTCATTATACTTCCACTCCCCTTGTGCCTGATACATGACCAGTTCTTACAAATTCTTTTATTTCTTCCAGAGATAACCCTTCCAATCCCATATCAATTATGGTTCTTCCACTTAGATAATAATCTGTATTGTGAAGAGTAGATGCCAGATGAATCATGGAATCAATAGTCGGTGTTTGTATCCCCAGATACTTTGCCATATCCCGAATAGGTACAAGACTTTGAGGAACATCTTCAAAAATATACCTGGTATCTAAATTTTCTGGTGCCATGATTCCATAATATCCATTGGTATTCCTAAGTGACTGACACAATGTATCTCCATGAGTGTTATAGGTATACTCCAGCCAGTCCTTTAAAGATAAAACTTCAATTCTCAACGCTTTGGCAACCAACATTCGTTCATAGTCAACCTCCTCTATAATTTTTGCCACAGATGGGGTAATACCATCTATATAATATTGAAAATTCCCCCTTGTATTTTCAATTCTTCCACAATTTAATATGGTAGGAATTGGATGCAGTACGGCACCTATATTATTAAAACTGGTTTCTAATACACTTTCAGCCGGAGTAAATTCTGGAAAAGCTTGGCTTATCAGATGAATGAATTTATTGGTTTTTATAGCCGGTAAGGCAGCTACTTTGACTTCTGCCTTTTTGCTAAAAATTTTTATTTTTCCTTGTTCTATTGCTCTGCACGCAAACAATAAAGTCTGAGCCTCTACAATACACACATTTTTAAAGGGATCATGTTTCTTCATAATATTTTTAAATTCCAATGCTCCCCCTGTTCTTCCGGGATTTAATACAATATATTGATCCTGTGTTATAAAACGGCTAATTTTATTGGCGATAAAATTATGGGCAGTAGCAGGCAGTACAACCATAATTATATCTACATTTTTTATTATCTGTTCCATATTATCTGTAATCAAATTTAACTTTCCCCGTCCATTAATACAACCTTCTAAATCAATATAACCTCTTTTTTTTATTCTTTTTATATTTTTTATCGTACGATTATATAAATTAACCTGATATCCTTTACAGGCTAGATATCCTGCAATTGCCTGCCCCCCATTTCCGGCACCAATAACAGCAAACTTTAATTTTTTTTTCATAAGTCCCCCTTTTTTTCTTTTTTTCTCCTAATAATGCAGGCCTCACAACCAAATGAAATTTACGTTTAAAATTTAAACTTTCCTCTTTTTTTATGGTAAATTTAAAATTTAAGTATAGAAAATGTCATGATAATCAAAGATTTTTACTATTAATATTAGTATTATAACCTATATGACTCTACGTCAAGATTTCAGGAAAACTTATATATATCGGAGATTTACAAATAGATAGACATAAAAAAAACTGGGAAATTTTTCCCAGTTTTTTTATAGATCCTATGAAGTTTTCTTTACCTTTACTTCTTTTAACTTTTTAGTTGTTTCATTTACTACCATATTTTGATATTTTTCTGCACCATAGTATGCTCTTAAGTACATCTCTTTTAACTCTTTCATCAATGGATATCTTGGGTTAGCTCCTGTACATTGGTCATCGAAAGCTTCCTCTACCATTTTGTCTAATTTTCCTAAGAATTCAGTCTCAGATACTCCGTAGTCAGCGATAGTATGCTTGATCCCTACTGCTTCTCTTAACTCTACACAAGCCTTTCTAAGTAATTTTGCCTTCTCTTCCGGAGTTTCATTTCCTTTAGTTAAGTTTAAGAAATCTGCTGCTTTAGCATATCTTTCCTTGGCATTCGGATACTTATATTGAGCGAATCCAGCCATCTTATTAGGTCTGTCTGTAGCGTTAAATCTGATAACTTCCTCTATTAATAGTGCATTAGCCACTCCATGTGGTATATGGAAAGCTGCTCCTAATTTATGTGCCATTGAGTGACAAATACCTAAGAAGGCATTTGAGAAGGCCATTCCTGCCATACAAGATGCGTTAGCCATCTTTTCCTTTGCTTTTAGTGCTGTAGCTCCACCTTCTACAGATTGAGGTAAGTACTTAAATACTAATCTTAATGATTCTAAAGCTAATGGATTTGTATAATCCGATGCTAATACCGATGCATATGCTTCCAATGCATGAGTTAATACGTCATATCCTGATGCAGCTGTTAATGAAGCTGGCATTGTTAACATTAATTGAGGGTCTACGATAGCTACGTTAGGAGTTAATTCGTAGTCAGCTAACGGGTACTTTACTCCTGTCTTTTCATCTGTTATTACTGCGAATGGAGTAACTTCAGAACCTGTTCCAGCTGATGTAGCGATAGCCCAGAAATCTGCCTTTTTACCCATCTTAGGGAATTTTACTATTCTTTTTCTGATATCCATAAATGTCATAGCAAGATCTTCGAACACTACTTCTGGATGCTCATACATAACCCACATGATCTTAGCCGCGTCCATTGGAGATCCTCCACCTAATGCTAGGATAGCATCCGGTTGGTATGACTTCATCATCTCTGCCCCGCTTCTTACAGTAGCCAATGTAGGGTCAGCTTGTACATCGGAGAATATTCTATAATCTACACCGATTTCATCCAATACATTTGTTACGTGGTTTGTATACCCCAATGAAGCTAATACCGAGTCAGTTACTATTACTACTTTCTTCTTAGTTCCCTTTAGTTCTTCTAAAGCAACTGGTAATGAACCAAATTTGAAGTATACTTTTTCCGGAATTCTAAACCAAAGCATGTTTTCTCTCCTTTTTGCTACAGTTTTTATATTTAAAAGATGCTTTACTCCTACGTTTTCAGAAACTGCATTTCCTCCCCATGATCCGCAACCAAGAGTCAATGATGGAGCCAGTTTGAAGTTAAATACATCTCCAATTGCACCCTGGGCAGCAGGCATATTTACCAATGTTCTACCCGTTTTCATTGTTTTACCAAATTTTTCTAATCTTTCAGTAGCAGTTAATTCGTCAGCATACATGATAGAAGTATGTCCCATTCCGCCTAGTTGAATCAATCTGTCTGCTTTTTCTAAAGATTCTTCAAACCCGGTTGTTTTATAGAAAGCTAATACCGGAGATAATTTTTCATGTGAGAATGGTTCCTCTAATTCTACAGATTCTACTTCTCCTATTAATACTTTTGTATCTACGTGTACATCTACACCGGCTAATTGTGCTATCTTATGAGCTGTTTGTCCTACGATTTCTGAGTTTAAGTGTCCATCAATTACGATAGTCTTTCTTACCTTATCTAACTCGTCTCCCTTTAAGAAGTATGCTCCCCTGTCAGCAAATTCTTTTTTAACTGTTTCATAGATTGAAGCAGGTGCTAATACTGCCTGTTCAGATGCACAGATAACCCCGTTATCAAATGTTTTAGACATTAAGATAGAACTTACAGCCATCTTGATGTGTGCACTTTCGTCGATGATTACAGGTGTGTTTCCGGCTCCTACTCCTATTGCAGGCACTCCTGAAGAGTAAGCAGCCTTAACCATTCCCGGTCCTCCTGTAGCTAAGATAATATCTACATTTTGCATAAGGTGGGTAGATAATTCCATAGACGGCTTAGTTATCCAACCTACTATTCCCTCAGGTGCTCCGGCTTTTACAGCAGCTTCCATTACTATTTCTGCGGCTTTAGCAGTACACTTCATAGCTCTTGGATGCGGAGAGAATATGATGGCATTTCTTGTTTTTAAAGCGATTAACGCCTTAAATACTGCTGTTGATGTAGGGTTTGTAGTTGGTATAACCGCTCCTACTATTCCGATAGGTTCAGCTATTTTTTCAATACCGTAAGCTGCGTCTTTTTCAACTACCCCGCAAGTTTTTGTATCTTTATATTTATTGTATACGATCTCTGAAGCGAAATGGTTTTTGATTACCTTATCTTCAACTATTCCCATTCTAGTTTCTTCTACAGCCATCTTTGCTAATTCAATTCTTTTTCTATTTACAGCTAATGCAGCCTCTCTAAATATAATATCTACCTTTTCCTGGGAAAATGTAGCAAATTCCTCTTGAGCTTTTTTCATAGTTTTTAAATAATCTTGTAATTCCTTTACGTTTGTTATCTTCATAAAAATCCTCCGAGTTAGTTATTTTTTTCTCATGGATTGAGTATAGCAATTACTTTTTTTTATGTCAAATGACGATTTTGATAAATCTTTTATTCCCACCATACTCCTATGTGAATTTTATATCAAAACAGAACACCAAAAACAACTACCGTATTTATTGGTTATAATTAAAACATAATACTTTTTTAAAAAAATTATTTTTATTTTTATTTAATTCTTTAAGCTCTATTTTATGTGATTTATAAAATGCAAAGTATGAGAAATTTTTAACTTTTATATGGTTAATTTTTAACATAAAAAATAACCCGGCTTTTTTCTCCTATTAAATTCTACCTATCTCCAGAGGAGATCCATAGTCACAGAACTACCGGTAAAATCTAAAATTAATATATAGTTTTAATCTTATCGTTAATAAGTGATGATAAAGTAACGACATTTTATTCAACTTTTGATTATTTTCTATAATGTGATATTATTTAGACAGGTAATATTCATGTAGGAGGAACAAAATTGAGAATAATAATAGATGCAGATGCCTGTCCAAAGGGTGTAAAATCAATATGTGTAGAGCTATCTAAAAGATATAATTTAGAATTGATCATGGTGGTAGATTCAGCCCATGAACTGAAGGGAAGTTTCAAGGTAATTCAGGTGGAAAAGGGGGATGATTCTGTAGATTTGGAAATTATGAAAATATCCACAAAGGAGGATATAGTCGTTACCCAGGATTATGGATTAGCCACTATTATCCTGGAAAAAACCCATAGTGTTATCCATCCCAATGGGTTTATTTACAATAAATTCAATATAGATTCATTGATGTTCTCCAGACATATGAGTGCAAAAATTAGAGCTTCCGGGGGAAGAACCAGGGGACCTAAAAAAAGAAAAGCCAATAATGATGCTGAATTTAGAGAAACCCTCCTAAATCTCCTGGAGAAATAACTGTAAGGTTGTATCTGAAATTTATAATAAATAAGGGATTATATTATTTGTCATATAATCCCTTATTTATTATATTTTAGTGTCGCCGCGCCCTTTTTCTCAGCTGATATATTTAATTCATAGTCATCCAGTGAGGCCAAATCCAAATATTATAATCACTGATATATTATACCAAAAATTTGAATTGAGCTTCTAACTAATCAAACTTTAAGCTGTTATACATTAAATTGACCTGTATATTTAACTTTAGACACCCTGCTGTCTTCATAATCTTCTAACGACTAACAAGCTACTCCTGCCTGTCTTGCCTTCAGCTCTTCTATGTTAATTCCCATAGACATGCATATCTTTAGTCCTCTTTCCCCTATACGAAGGATCTCTTCATTCCCAATTGCCATAAAATTAAAAAACACAAGTAAATTTATTATACTCATATAATCTCTGGCATAACCCAGGGTATTTTCTCCGTTTCCAATCTTCTTAAATCATCCATAATTATTTCTTCATCTCCTTTAAATGCTTATCTATACTGTCTGTCATCTTTCCCATGATCTTTCTAAAAATCTTTACCTCATCTTTAGAATATAGTTGGCAAATCAACTATATTAATTTTAAATACTATTGTAAAAAAAAATTATTATTGCTAATATATACTTAATATAAAATAAATTCAAGGGGGATAGGATGAACAACGAACTTATAGGTTTAAACAAAAGCAGGATGAAAGAATTGATAGATAAGAATTTAATGGTAATTGCAACTCTATTTTTTTCAGGAGCTTTTATAGCAGGTAAATTTTCCATAGCGGAATTTCCGGTGTATTCTCTGACATTTTTCAGATTTTTAATAGCAGCTGTAGTTTTATTTTTAATCATGTGGAAAAAAGGAGAAGATTTAACTCTGGAAAAAGCAGACATCCCCAGAATACTCCTCCTATCCCTCCTTGGTATGGTAGGCTACCATGTATTCTTTTTTACAGCGTTAAAGTATACAAGCAGCGTCAACACATCCCTTATAGCAGCTACGAATCCAATTATGACTACCATTATGGCATCTTTATTTTTAAAAGAAAGGTTTCCTAAAAAGGCAGTCGGGGGAATACTCATCTCCTTCTTAGGAGTAGCTATGATCGTTACCAATGGTTCCATAGATGTGATTAAAAATATGAATTTTAATATAGGAGACCTCTATATGCTTCTGGCTGTTCTCTCTTTTTCCCTCTACTTCATAGTTCTAAAGGGAATCGTAGGACGTGTTGCACCTATAAAACTTACATCTTATGTATTTTTATTCTGTGTGATCCTTCTGATCCCCATGGTAATATATGAAAATCCCATGAGTTTTATACCAAAAACTACCTGGACGGGATGGAGCAGTTTAGTATATATGTCGATCTTTGCTTCAGTTATAGCATATCTGATTCAGCAGGTATCGGTAAAAAGGATAGGTCCTGCAAAGACTTCCCTGTATGTTAACTTAGTTCCCCTGTTTTCCATGATAATGGCATACTTTATCTTAGGAGAGGTTATTACCCTGCCTAAGGTCTTCGCAGGGTTTATGATCATCACAGGGGTAATCATAACTTTGAGGAGTAAGAAATAAAATATAGAAAAAGTCCCTAAAAAATATTTTAGGGACTTTTTTTTGAAATTTAATAATTAGAAAAAATAAAATATAATTTGACTCTTATCTTACATGAGGGTCTATACTATTAATAACAGGAGGAGGAGATAAAATGTATAGAATAGGAGATTTCTCTAGAATATGTGGTGTCAGCATAGCTTTGTTGCATCATTGGGAAAAGGTGGGTATTCTTATACCCTTTAAAAAGAATAGTGAAAATGGTTACAGGTATTATGACCCTTCACAAATAATTAAGGTCTATAATATTTTAACTCTGCAGAGTGTAGGGCTTTCACTGAAAGAAATAGCAACACTTATAACTTTAGAAGACAATGAAATGTTAGAAATTTTAATAGAAAATACAATAAAAATTAAAAATAAAATATCAAATCTACAAGAAACATTAAGACAGCTTGAAACAAACATGTTTTTAATAAAAAATGGAGGTATCCCTATGGAAAAACTTGTAACTGTAAAAAATGTTAAACCTATTCTGGTAGCATATTATCGTGATAAAGCTGACGCTGTAACAGGGTTAAATGATTATTGGCAGCCGCTGCTTAATTACATCTCGGAAAAAGGGGGAGAACCTTCAGCACCCTGTATGACTATTTTATATAATAATTACTTTGGAAAAACAGAAGATAAGTATGATTTAGCCATAGTTGAAGGAGTTTCTGCTCTTATTCCAAGTACAGAAAAATTTATATGCCAGGAGCTGCCAGAAGTTGAAAATATGGCATGTATAGTTCATAAGGGTGGATACGGAAAGATCTTTGAAACATATAATATTTTAGAAAAATGGATAAATGAAAATGGATACAAACCTAAAGGAGCTTTAAGAGAGATTTATCATAAAGGTTCTTGGTTAGATATTCCTGAAGAAGAATATATAACTGAACTTCAGATAGAAATAGTAAAATAAACATCCCCCAATCAGGTTCTTTCAGAACTTCCTCTTTCTGATTCGCCTTCTTTAATAAAGAAGGCGAAAGTAGAAGCTAAAGAAGTAAATTATTTTACTTTCATCCGAGCTATATCCTCCGTCTGGAGGAAGTTCTATCATTTCCCATGGAAAAAGTCCCTAAAAATTTTTAGGGACTTTTTTGTAAAAAAAAAACATCCACATGATGTTTGGAATTTTATTTGGCAAAAGTATGTGGGAATCGAACCCACCCATGACGACTAAACGCTAAAATCCGCCTTGTAATTACTAGATACTTTTATGCATCATAATCATATTTTCTTCGGTAATAAAGCCGTTCTTTATGTAAAACTTCTCAGTCAAATCACCCCTGCTGGTAAATAAGTTTATTGAATTTACACCTTCTTCTTTTAACAATCTCTCTAACTCCGAAATCAACCTAGTACCTATGCCACTACCCTTATTATCTTTTTTCACGAACATTTCTTTAAGGTTATACATATATCCTTCGAACCACTGTTCTATATTTCCAAACACAGCTCCTTTTAATTCAACGCCATCTAAAACTACCAAACCAAAGAAACCAGGAGTATCGTAAATGTCTTTTAATCTTAAATACGAAGTAACTTCATCCCATTTATCGTTCCAAGGTTCGCTGTTAAAAGTTTCAATATACATTACAGAGCATTCTTTCAAATGCTTTTCATCTAATTTTTCAATTCTCATATTATATCCCCATCACTTTTTAATATTCAATACCGCAAAATCTACGCTGGCATCCTTGTGTATTCGTCTACATTTTAATGATACCTCATTTTTATTCAAAACAAAATCTGTTTTGAATAAACTTATAAAAAAAGCACCCCAAAGTTTTAGGTTCTTTTTGAACTTCCTCTTTCTGATTCTCCTTCTTTAATTAAAGAAGGCGAAAGTAGAAGCTAAAGAAGTAAATTATTTTACTTTTATTCTAGCTATATCCTCCGTCTTTAAGTCGCATTTAAAATAAATGATTGTGTATCATTTATTTTAAAAATCGCGATATTGGAGGAAAACAAGGAGGAAGTTCTATTTTTTTGTAAAAAAAACACCCCTGTGGGATGTTTAGATTTTTTTAACTAGATCTTAGAATTAACAAAGTTACCGCTCTTACCGCCTGTTTTTTCTTTCAGATAGATCCTTCCTATGATCATCTCCTTATCTATGGCTTTACACATATCATAAATAGTTAGGAGTGCTGTGCTTACCATCTGGAGAGCTTCCATCTCTACACCTGTTTGTCCTGTGGTTTTAACAGTTCCTGCAGCATAGATAACTAAGTTTTCCTCATCTATTTCAAAATCTATATCGGCTCCTGTAAGAAGCAGCGGATGACACATGGGAATAAGTTCATGAGTTTTTTTAGAAGCCATAATAGCCGCAACTCTGGCCACTCCCAAAACATCTCCTTTCTTAATTCCTCCATTCACAATAAGATCCATAGTCTCAGAGTTGACCTCTATACTCCCGCAGGCTGTTGCTCTTCTGCTGGTATCCTCTTTTTTACTCACATCTACCATGACAGCTTTTCCATCTTTAAAATGACTAAATCCCATAATTCACCTCTAATTGATAATTGATAATTGATAATTGATAATTGATAATTGATAATTGATATTTTATCATATTTTGATCTTAATTTTACATTTTCATTTTTCAATTATTCATTATGTTCTATATTTTATGGTATAATAATTCCCGAGGTGATAGATCATGATAAAACAATATGCCATTATATTTACGGTAACTTATTTAGGAGAGATGATCAGCAAATCCATCAACTTTCCCATTCCGGGGCCGGTCATTGGTATGCTGATATTTTTCATTTTGCTTGAAAGAAAATTAATTGATGTAGATTTTGTGGAAAAGGGAGCCAATACCATCTTGCTGAATCTGGCTATATTTTTTATTCCACCGGGAGTGGGACTTATCTCTGCTTTAGATCTGCTCAGCGGAAATGTATTAAAAATAGTAATAACTATGATACTGACCACCATAATTACCATGGGAGTCACAGGAGTCACAGTTCAGTATCTGATAAATAGGAGGAGAAAATAATGGAATTATTAAACAGTCCGCTGTTTGGAGTTTGTCTGACAATTATTGCCTATATCATAGGGTTGGAGATCTATAAAAAATTTAAACTTCCTATTCTAAATCCTATATTAATAGCCCTTATAATTATAATCCCTATATTATTATATTTTAAAATACCACTGGAGACCTATGAAAAAGGGGGCGACCTGATCTCTTTTTTCTTAGCACCTGCCACAGTGGTTTTAGCAGTACCCCTGTATAAAAAAATAGATCTGTTGAAACAGCATTTTATTCCTATATTAGGAGGAGTTATTGCAGGAATTTTGACCTCTATCCTATTCTGCACCCTTATAGGAAAAGCTTTGGGGCTGGATCTGAGTATTATAAAATCTTCCCTGTCAAAGTCACTGACTACCCCTATAGCCATAGAGTTATCTAAACAGGTAGGAGGGATTGTACCTATTACCATAGTGATGGTTATGATAACCGGGATAACAGGAGCTGTTATGGCACCATTTATATGTAAGATATTTAAGATAGAAAATAAAGTTGCCAAGGGAATAGCCATTGGAACTGCCAGTCATGCTGTGGGTACTTCCAGAGCTATCGAGATGGGAGAAACCCAGGGAGCTATGAGCGGCTTAGCAATTGGGGTAGCCGGGATCTTAACAGTTTTCATCTTACCCCTATTACATATAATATTATTTTAAAAAAGCAACGTGACGTTGAAAAAAAAAAGATTCCCATATGGGAATCTTTTTTTACCTTTTAAACTCTACCTCGGTTTCTCCCTGTGAGGGAGAGACCATAAAAAGGAAGAGGGTCTATATATTCAATATTTCTACTACTGTCAGTGAGTGGTCACTCAATCTTTTATAGTGATTTAATATATCCATATATCCTGTAACTAATATAGGTGACTTAGTTGTTTCAGCCATTCTATCCAGATGGTTTCTTCTAATTTCCTTGTATAGATTGGAAATAGCAGCAGACCTCTTAGTAGCTTCTACTAAGATATTATAGTTTTCATCCTTATAAGAGCTGTCTACATAGTTAAAGAAATCTAGAGACAGAGTATGAATTTTTCCTAAATCCTCTAAGTTTTCCTTACTTAGCATTTGATCGTTATCTAATAATCTTTTGTGGATAAATACAATTCTTTTCATATAGTCTGTAACAGATTCATACTGGTCTGAGATAGCTATATTTTTTCTAGCTTTCTTTATTATCGGTTCTTCCACATCTAAAGTAAGGACTTTCGAATTTATAGAGGCAATTTCCCCTTGGATTATATCCATCTTATCCTCAAGTTTCACTACATTTTGAAATTCTTTAGAATCCTCAGGCAGATTTTCCTTAAATGTTTTCATTATATCATCGAAAGCAGAAATGATTTTTGTTCCAATTTTGTTTATCTCTACTTTTGTCTGTTCCACTACAATATCAGGAGTTTCAAGCATTCTTTCGTCTAAGTGAGTTATTTTCTTTACTACTTCTTCCTTTTCAACTATCATTTTTTCCAACATTTTAGCTATATAACCTATAAATGGTAGGAATAAAAGTACGTTGGTTACGTTAAACATAGTATGAGCAGTGGCAATATATTTTGTAACATTTGCTACAGGATTTACAAAATTTGATAGGAATTGAAGGTAGTATGGAAATATAGACACTACCCATATTACACCTATAACATTTATAACTGTATGGGCAATTGCTGCTCTCTTTGCATTGGCACGGGCTCCTAAAGAAGCTAACATGGCAGTGATTGTTGTCCCTACATTTTCTCCTAAAACTAAAGCTACTGCTGTTTCAGAATTTATCATTCCCTGACTGGCTAATACTATTGTTATACCCAGAGTAGCTGAAGATGATTGAACTATGGCTGTAAGTAAGGCTCCTACAAGGGCAGCTGCTATTACTCCGCCAAAACCACTAGTAGCATCAAAACTATGAAATAATTCTATGAAGAAAGGCATCGTTCTAAGGGGTTTGAATCCTGAACTCATAAGCTCTAATCCGAAGAAGATCATTCCTAATCCCATAAACGTTAAAAATTTAGTCTTAACTTTTTCACTCTTAGCAAACAGATAAAGAATAGCTGAAATTCCTGCCATAGGTAATCCGTATTTACCAATTTTTAATACCAGGATCCAACCGGTAACAGTGGTACCAATGTTCGCTCCTAAAATTACACCCAGTGCCTGCTTTAAACTCATAAGTGACGCATTAACAAATCCGATAGTCATAACTGTACTTACAGAAGATGACTGAACCATGGCTGTTACTACTACTCCAACTATACAGGCTATAACTCTGTTTTTAGTCAACAGACCAATTATACTCTTGATCTTAGTTCCGGCGATTTTTTGCATTCCGCCAGACATATGATGCATACCATATAAAAAGACTCCTAGTCCTCCTATAACTTTAAAAAATATATCTAATCCCATTTTGTTCCTCCTTAATTTTTTTCTTCTATCAACAAGAATTTAAATTTTTACATATTTATACATTTTTTACAAACAATAAACTAATCTTTGCCTTTTACTGTACAACTGTTGTTTTTCCTTGATTATTTTCTATTAATATACAGGTATTATAAACCAAGGGTGTAAAACCCGTGTTTATTTAATGTAAAAATAGTGTAAACAAATTTCTATTGGGGAGATAATAAAAGTACCGGTTTTTATAAAATATATAATTAAAAGATTGTTTGATATTTTTATTATGATTATCCAAGAATTTATGGTAATATATGATACAAAACTAAATAAGACAGTTCACTGATACCATCCTGTCTATAAAAAAAACTAGGACAAAATTTTGGAAAATTTTCAGAGTTTTATTTTAATTTTATTGGAGGGTGCTGAGTGTATCCTCTTTTTTTATTATCTAAAATTTATGAAAACTTTACTTATGACTAATTGGATGCAACGTCACGTTGCTTTTTTATTGCTTAAATTATGAAAGGAAAAAAATGAAGAAAATAGGTTTAACAACTACCGTACCTTTGGAGGTACTTTTAGCAGCAGGATACACTCCCATAGATTTAAATAATATTTTTGTTGTATCTAAAGACTACGGAAAATATATAGAAAAAGCAGAACGTGACGGATTCCCTAAAAGTATGTGTGCCTGGATTAAAGGGATATACGGAGCCTGCATAGAAAATGGTATAGAAGAAGTTTTAGGTGTAACAGAGGGCGACTGCTCCAACACTAAAACACTTTTAGAAATATTTAAAAAAAATAATATAAAAATACATTCTTTCGGTTATCCTCATTCCCATTCTTTAGATGATATAAAAAATGAATTGGATAAACTTATGAAATATATGGATGTATCCTATGAAGAGGTAGAATACCAGAGGAACAGATTAAACCTAATAAGAGAGAAAGCTAAACATATAGATAACTTGACTCTGGAAGGAAAAGCAACAGGTTTTGAAAACCATATCCTTCAGCTCTGTTTCAGTGATTTTGACGGGAATGTAGATAGATACAGTGACTTTTTAGATGAAAAAATAGAAGAAATAAATAAAAGAGTTACAGATAAAAAAGAATTAAAGCTTGGATATCTGGGAATACCTCCTATGCAGGGTGATCTTCATGATTATGTTGAGACCTTAGACGGAAGGTTTATATATAATGAAGTGCAGAGAGAATTTGCTTTTCCAAGGGCCATGAATTCTAAAAATATATATGAACAGTATTATGATTATACATATACATATGATATAGATTTTAGGCTGGATGACATAAAAAAACAGATAAAAGAAAGGCAGTTAGATGCAGTTATTCACTATACCCAGGCATTTTGCCATCGTGCAGTTGAGGATATAATTTTAAAGCAGGAGTTAAATATACCTATATTAACCATCGAAGGGGATAAGTCCAATGCTTTGGATGCCAGAACCAAATTGAGGATAGAAGCTTTTCTGGATATGTTAAAAGATAAAAAGAGATCGGAGAAAATTAATGAATGATATTACTTGTAAAAAAATAGTAGGAATAGACTTAGGCAGCAGAGAAGTAAAAATTATAGTCACGGAAAATAAAAAAATAATATTAAGAAAGAAGATAAGCACTGTATCTTTTTACAGGGATTATTGCCAATACCAGGATAAAATAATCGTAGATTTAAAAAAATTAGGAATAGAGGATGTAGATCTGGCTGTTTCCACAGGATATGGCCGGAATAATACCGATCTTAGTATGTTTAAACCTATCAATGAAATAAAAGCCCACGTATACGGAGCCTTAGCACAGTCAGGAAAAAAAGATTTTATTCTTTTAGATATCGGCGGGCAGGATGTAAAAATTGTAAAAATTGAAAAGGGGCTGACCACTGATTTAGATTTAAATGATAAGTGTGCAGCTTCCTGCGGAAGATATTTAGAGAATATGGCCAATGTTTTAGAGGTACCATTGGATTCACTGTCCAATTATTCTAAAGATCCTGTAAAACTTAATTCAACCTGTGCTGTTTTTTCAGAATCGGAATTAATCGGTAAGATTGCTGAAGGGATATCTTTAGACAGGTTAGCAGCAGGGATAAATTATTCTATGTATAGCAGATTACGTCCGCTCCTGACAAAATTCAGGGGAAATACTCTTATTGTCAGCGGGGGGGTAGCAAAAAATCGTGCTATTATAGAATATCTGAAATCAGATTATACAGAGGTAAAAGTACTGGAAGATCCGCAGTTTAACGGGGCTATTGGGTGCTGTTATTATGGAGAAAATTTTATATAAAGGAGAAATAAAGATGTATATATTAAAGGGAGAACACAGTTTTGACAGCGCTCATTTCTTGGCAGGCTATCAGGGAAAGTGTTCAAACATTCATGGACATAGATGGAGAGTTATTGCAGAAATATGCGGTGGCGAACTAAAGCAAGAGGGGCAGCTGAGAGGAATGGTTGTGGATTTTGGAGATATAAAAAAAGATATAAAAAAAATGGTAGATGATCATGATCATGCATTAATAATAGAAAAAGGTACCATGAAAGAAATGACTTTAAATTGTCTGAGGGAAGAGGGCTTTTATATAATAGAGGTGGATTTCAGACCAACAGCTGAGGAATTTTCAAGATATTTTTATGAAATTTTAGAAGGAAAAGGGTATTCTGTAAAAAGAGTAACGGTATATGAAACTCCTACAAATTCAGCAACATATGAAAAATAAATTTATATAGGCAGGTAAATAATATTATGAAACATTATAATGTAGTTGAAAAATTTATAAGTATAAATGGAGAAGGGCAGAGATCGGGAGAGTTAGCCGTTTTTATCAGACTTGCAAAGTGTAATTTAAGATGTAATTATTGCGATACAATGTGGGCCAATGAAGAAAACGCCCCTGTAACAGCAATGACAAAGGAAGATATATATAACTATATTTTAGATACAAAAGTTAAAAATATAACTCTTACAGGTGGAGAGCCGCTTTTAGACAGAGAAGTTAAAGATTTGATAGAATATATAGTAAAGGATAAATCTTTATTCCTGGAAATCGAAACAAACGGGAGTATTGATTTAAACTTATTCAGGTCAGATGCAAAAAACTTATCCTTTACAATGGATTACAAAGGTCCTTCAAGTGAGATGGAAAAGTTTATGTTTATAAAAAACTTTGAAACAATATCCCATAAGGATACAGTAAAATTTGTTGTGGGAGACTACAACGATCTTCTAAAGGCTAAAGAAATCATGGAAAAATATGATCTTATGAACAGATGCAGCGTATATTTCAGTTCTGTGTATAAAAAAATAGAGCTGGATGAGATAGTGGAGTTTATGAAGAAATTCAACTTGAATGGAGTAAGGTTGCAGCTGCAGATGCATAAGTTTATCTGGGGTAATAAGCAGGGGGTATAAAATGAACGTGACGTTCAATCCAAATTGGGAGTTATGTTGGTTTTATACAAGAATATAACCTATAGTTCTCTTAAGTAAAAAAAATTTAAAAGGAGTAGTTTATGAAAGATAGAATTAATAAAAATAGTTGTGTTTTAGTTTTTAGCGGAGGACAGGATAGTACAACACTTTTATTCCATGCTAAAAAATTATACAAGGAAGTTATTGCAATTTCATTTAATTATGGTCAAAAACATAGTTTAGAATTGGAGTGTGCAAAAGAATTGTGCAGAAAAAATGAAGTAGAACATCACATATTAGATATGGGATTGTTGAATCAGTTAGCTCCAAATGCTCTTACAAGATCGGATTTAGAAGTAGAAAAAGGGGAAGTTGCAGAAGATGAAGTTCCAAATACATTTGTAGATGGAAGAAATATGATATTTTTGACTTTTGCAGGAGTTTTTGCCAAACAAAGGGATATCAATGTAATTATGACCGGGGTTTCCCAAAGTGATTTCAGCGGATATCCAGACTGCAGAGATGTGTTTATTAAATCTTTAAATACAACTTTAAACTTAGCTATGGATTACACATTTGTTTTAGAGACACCGCTTATGTGGTTGGATAAGGCTGAAACATGGAATATGGCCTATGAATTGGGAGTTTTGGACATTATAAAGAATGAAACTCTTACCTGCTATAATGGAGTTGTGGGAAATGGATGTGGAGATTGTCCAGCTTGTGCTTTGAGAAAAAACGGGTATTTGGAGTTTAAAGAAAAATTTTTAAAAGTTTAATCAGGTAAAAATTATACAGATAAATAAGTATATCTAAAAAAAGGGAAATTAGACCCCAATTGGGGTCTAATTTCCCTTTTTAATCTTTTTTTAAAAACCTAAAATTATGCCCAACCGGATGGAACGTCACGTTCCTTATGCCATTTTGACTTTTTTCTTTGCTTCCATAACTTTTTCATATCTATTGTAGATTGCTAAAGCTATAATTGTAAAGAATACCGGTCCACCTATCATCCATAGGGTAGAAGGCAGGTCTCCTCCTACAGCCGGGGCTATAATTGTTGAAATATTTGCAAACCCGACAGATGCAACGATAAAGAAAGTTGCTATCTTGGCACCTCTATGTGTTTTATAGATTTCAAATGGTTTGTCTATCTCTGTTTTCCCCTTAAAGAATGGAAATGCTACAGCTAGGAATAAGTAAGGGATAGTCATAGCTACATTTGTCATAAGGATTAATTTAGAGAAAAATGCAGATGCTCCCTCTCCACCAAAAGATATCATAACGATGAATACAGCTACAATACCGCATTGGTACCACATTGCATTTACCGGCATCCCACCTTTGATTACCTTTACTTTTTCCGGCCACATTTCATCCGGTGTTCCCTCAATTAACTGCTTCAATGGAGAGTAACACAAGGCAAAGAATGCTCCAACCAATGCTAATACCATTGAGATACCCATATATCTAGACATCCATAACCCCACACTGATGGCAACCGGTTCACTTAAATTAAGTGCTATTCCTACCTGGTATCCCAGGTTTTGCATCATTACATAGGCTACATTTCCCATATGAACCGATGGATCCGATAAGATTGCACTCCAGTTAGTGAAGATACCGAATAAGAAGATTCCAAGAGCATATCCAACGGCAATGATTATAGCTGCAATTGTAACTCCCTTAGGAAATGTCTTTTCTGCATTTTGAGTCTTGTCAACTAATCCGCCTACAGCTTCTATTCCACCGAAGGCAAAGATAGAAAATACCATAAATGAAGCTACCATCATAGGTGTTCCATAAGCAGGGTTAGGTGATGCAGTAAATGAGTTAGCAACGATAGGCTGAGCAAACTCTCCGCCATTTAATGCCAACACCAATAATGAACCAAATAATAATACTAAATTAAGAAGAGTAACAGCTAAACCACCTATAGATGTTACCTTAGTTATCTTTTCCAATCCCTTAGTCGCTGTAAATGTAATTAACGTTATTAAACAGACTCCTAAAAGTCCCAATGTCTGCGTGGAATTTAATCCAAATAAATGTAATCTAGAAGTTAAATCTTCTCCAAATACAGCTGTTGATATTACTATCCAGATAGATGAACTGATATTTACCATCCAAACTACATATGAAGCATACCACATAAATGTACCAATAAATGCATATTTCAGACCTACAGATCTTTTCATCCAAGAAAATATTCCGCCTTTTTCATCTTTAAATGCCGCACCGTATTCTGCCATCATGAAAGCATAAGGTATGAAGAATAAAACTGCTGAAATGATATACCAAGGTATGGCACCATATCCCATTAGATAAAATGATCTAGGAATATTAGTAAACCCAAATACCGATGTGAATATCATTAATATAAGTGATATTAATGACATTTTTTTTGCGTTGTTCTCTTTCATTATAAAGTCCTCCTAAAATTTTAATGTTAAAATATTAACACTTTGGAGCTATTATAACACAACTCGCGGACTTTTTAAACATTTTTTAATTTTTCTATGCTTTTTCTAAGAATTGGTACAAAGATTTTAATTTTTAGTCACCGGGTATCCCAGTGCATCGGTAAAGGTATTGGTAGATATTTTTATCAGATCAACTATGGTTCCTATTCCAAACAATCCCCCTGTCATCAGATATAATAAACCTGTCCATACCTTTCCCACATAGAATCTATGCAGTCCTCCTATCCCCAAAAAACCAACTATACAAAATACCAAACTTAAAGTTCGTGTTTTATCACTTACCTGCATCATACTCATTCTAAACCTCCTAAATTAAATAACAATAAATTTTGTTTTCAGCACCACTATGTTTAAAAAGAAGGAGTCTGATTGCTTTATACAATCAAACTCCACTTTATTTTTTATTAATCCTTAAAATTCTGCACTCTTAGGAGTTCTAGGGAAAGAAATTACGTCTCTGATGTTTGTCATCCCTGTTATGTACATGATCATTCTTTCGAAACCTAATCCGTACCCTGAATGAGGGAATGAACCATATTTTCTAAGATCTGTATAGAACTTATAGTCTTCCTTAGGAAGGTTAACTTCATCCATCCTTCTCTCTAACTCTTCTAAGTTGTCCTCTCTTTGAGATCCGCCTATAATTTCTCCAATTCCAGGAGCTAACAGATCCATGGCTCTTACTGTTTTTCCATCTTCGTTAAGTTTCATGTAGAAAGCTTTGATATCCTTTGGATAGTCTGTTACGAAAACAGGTTTTTTGAAGTGCTCCTCCGCTAAGAATCTTTCATGTTCCGATTGTAAATCAATTCCCCATTCTACCTTAAATTCAAACTTTTTCTTTGATTTTAATAGAATATCTACTGCCTCGGTGTAGGTAACTCTGGCAAAATCGTTGGCTAAAACATTGTTTAATTTATCAAACAACCCTTTTTCTACAAATTTATTGAAAAACTCCATCTCTTCAGGAGCATTCTCCAGAACATATTTGATGATATATTTTACCATATCTTCGGCTAAATCCATGTTAGCTTCCAAGGCTGCGAAAGCAATCTCAGGCTCTATCATCCAGAATTCAGATGCATGTCTGGTTGTATTTGAGTTTTCTGCCCTGAATGTAGGTCCAAATGTATATACATTTCTAAATGCAGCACAATAAGTTTCTACATTTAATTGTCCGCTTACAGTCAGGTTAGTTTCCTTCCCAAAGAAGTCTTCCTTATAGTCGATATCTCCCTTATCTGTTTTAGGAACATTATCTAAGTCCATAGTCGTTACTCTGAACATCTCTCCTGCACCTTCAGCGTCACTTCCAGTTATGATTGGAGTGTGTACATATACAAACTCCTGGTCTTGGAAAAATTTATGAATAGCATATGCAACTAATGATCTCACTCTAAATACTGCTGAGAAAGCATTGGTTCTAGGTCTTAGATGTGCTATTGATCTTAAATATTCAAAGGTATGTCTCTTATTTTGTAACGGATAGTCCAAGTCAGCTTTTTGGAAAACTTCTACAGAAGTTGCCTTGATCTCGTAGCTCTGCCCCTTTCCCTCTGATTTTACAAAAGTTCCAGTTACATACATAGACGTAGCTATGGATACTCTGCTTATTTCGTCAAAGTTCTCTAAATTATCCTCGAATACCACTTGTATTCCGTTAAAAAATGAACCGTCATTTAATTCTATGAATCCAAAACTCTTTTGACTCCTAATCTTTCTTACCCAACCAGAAATTTGTACTTCCTGATCTAAGAATTGTTCACCATTTCTGATAAGTTCCTTAACTGTTACTTTTTTCATAAAATCCTCCCTAACTTAATTTAGTTACTTTTTTATTTAATTTTACTTCATTTCCATTTTGATCTACAACTTTTACCTGGTCTAAATGTCCCTTGACTTGGGATTTAAACTGTTCCAAGTATAGAGTCCTGTATTTTTGTCTTTCTATTGTTTCCTCATCTGTCAACGTTCTCTTCTTAGCCAGGGCTGAATAATAGTTCACCTTAGCTATTATGTCTTTCATTTCCACCTTAATCCTCCTATCTTATAAACAAAAAAAACTCCCCACTTAGTGAGAAGTCAAAATTCATACAAACCCTAAAAAATAAAGTAAGTACGGAGACACACACAAGCAGTTCCTCGATACCCTTTGACGTCACGTGTCAAATACGTCTAAGCCTACTGAGATTTTTTTATAAAAATCCTTTGGGTTAGCAGCTCCAAGGTGTTCTTCACAACTAATTCCACTACTAGTCTCCCACCGTCACTAGCTCGCTTTAGTATCTATTAGAAGTTACTCTCCTCATCTTCGCCTTTATAATTAAAAATATTATACTATTATGCTATTTAATTGTCAACTTTCCGGGACTTTTCTTTTTTGCTGCCCCAGTGGCAGCAAGCGGGCAGAAGTGCATGTTTTATCCAATTATTACCAGAGGTGGCGATATCGTAAATGCTCTCTGCCTTTTTAAAAGGAGTACTATAGATTCCCCTCCTCTTCCATGAGGATATAGTCCAAGATTATCTCTTTCATCCCTTTGAGAGCTCTGGCCAGGTCTCTTGCCTCATTAAGTATTATCTTTCCAAAGAGTCTGGGATTTTCCTTTTCCAAAAGGTAGAGGGTCATCTTGGGGATTACTGCCAAAACAATATCTGTATCGGCAGTTGCTGTGACAATCTGTTTCTGGATCCCTAATGGAGAAGCTATCCCAAAAACTCTTCCCGGGCCAATTTTAAATAACCTTCTTCCAATAACGGTAAGCTTTACCTCTCCCTCTAAGAGGAGGTAGGAGTCTCCCGGTGATCCTCCCTCCTCAAATATATTTTCTCCGGCAATGTAGCTTCTTTCTGAAAGGGTCTCTATAAATGAATCAAGGTCGACTTTTTCTACCCCTCCAAATAAAGATGTCTTTGGAAGAAGTTCAATAATCTTCTTTTTTAATTTATCTTCTGACATAATAATCCCCCCTTATATTAGGTTATTTCTTTTTTGGGGGGATTTCCTTTTACCATTCAAAATTTATTTTCATAACCGTTGCTAAAGCTGCAGAACATTGGGATTTTTTTAATTTTTAAACTTATCTATGTTTTAATTGAAATCTATATCTATTTTAATTCCACTCTTTTTTTTTCTTTAAGCATTAAAGTTACTATCAAGATCCCTATAACTGCACTTCCTATTGTAGGATAAAAAACATATATATAACTTCCAAAAACATCTTTAATAACACCTGATGTTACACTTGAAATCACTGCTCCTATTCCATATGCTGTAAACAAGAAACCATAATTTCTTGCATAATTTTTTGCTCCAAAAATATTAGAAACGGCAGTGGGAGCAATTGCAAGCCAACCACCTAATATAAACCAGAACATTGAAAATGATATGATATAAAATATAACGTTACCTTCACCTGAGTTTAGCATTATTGTGGAAGCCAGAATAATCAGACCAAAAGAAATTATCGCAGTTTTTTCAAACTTAATTTTATCGGTGATCACACCAAATACAGGCCGCCCCACCCCATTAAATATAGCAAACAATGCAACGGAAAAAGCACTCATTGTCGGATTAAGTCCAATAATTTCCTGTGCAACAGGACTGGAAATTCCAATTGCCATAAGACCGGTAAATGTACCTATAGCGAAACATATCCATAAGATATAAAATTTTCTATTCTTCAGTACTTTCATTAAAGGTAAATCCGAAGAATTGTCTTTATTTCCAGAAATATTTTCTTCTATTTCTTCCTCTTTATCCGGAAATCTTAAAGGAAGTGCAAAAATTAATATTATTATCAAAAAAGCCATACTTAAGATTCTGAAAGAAGAAAACACTCCAAAATGTTCAATTAGAAGTCTGGATATCGGTGCTGTTACAAAGGGTGACAATCCAAACCCGGAAAGTGTCATACCTACTGCCATCCCTTTTTTGTTCGGAAACCATCTTGCAGAAACAGCCATGGGAGCTCCATAAACAATACCTACACCTATACCACCAATAATTCCATAAGTTACTGTAAGCATTTCAATGCTGTTTGCCAAACTAGATAAAAACCACCCCAGGGAGACAATTGCTCCACCAAATAAAGTTATATTCCTCGGACCATATTTTTCAATAAAATTCCCTGCAAGAGGCATTGTTAGTGCGTAAAAAATTAAAAATGTCATATATGGCAGGGAACTCTCTGTAGAACTTATATTTAAAAGTCCTTCCAGAGGTTTTCTGAAAATACTCCAGGAATATACTGACCCCAAACACATATAAATAATTACCCCTAAAAAAATAAAGATTGTTCTTTGCTTAACTTTTAATATCATACTTTAACTCCTTTTTTTCAAAAAAAGACCAAAAGAGCCCCCTTTGTTTATAAGAGAGCTCTTCTGCCATTTTAAGAAATATTTTTTTTATTAATTTAAGCAGCTCGAGCTGCTTTATCGTCAGTAACTTCATTTTACACCTCTTCTAATTCTTTAAAAAGTACCATTGCTTTTTCTTTTGCAATAGTTAAAACATCTATTCCTTCATCAGTAATAAAATAATAATTTCTATTTTTACCATTTATTAATCTTACTTCTTTCTTTAACAAATTTTCATTTTCCATTTTAGTTAAAAGCGGATAGATAGTGCCAGGACTAATTTGATATCCATAGTTTTTTAATTCTTCAATCATCCAAAGCCCAAAAAAAGGTTCTTTTTTTGCCTGAATTAATATATGTATCTGCATAAACCCCAGTAAAAGTTTCCTAGGAATTTTATTTTTCATATAGCCACCTCGTTGTTATCAAAAACCGATATTGATAAATGATAATAACATAAAAAATAATAATAGTCAAGAAAAATATAATATAAACAGGAGAAAAAATCATAAAAAAAAAGACCAAAGGGCATTAAATTTTAACGCCCTTTTTTATTCCTTTTGATAAACCTGTTGTCCCTCTTGATTTTTTTTTAGAATTATTATTCCCTGAGCTTCACCGCTTTCTACTGCATGCAGAAACATCCTCTCTAAAGTTGTTCGTTTCATAATATCTAAACTTTCCCACTCATAATTTTTAAATAACTCCTGTAAGGTAAAATTTTCTCCTGATTTTAACTGTTTTATCTCTTTTAAAGCTACTTCTAAATAAGCCTCCATAATCTCAACCTCCGTAAATTAAAAAAAGAATCTTCCACTAATTTTATTTATCCTTCATTATAAATTTTGCTACCTTCTTTTTACTCCCACGGGAGTAAAAATCCTTTACTCTTTTTTTACCTTTACTGCTTTCAGCCTTAGGTGTAAAAATAAAGTGGACATAGCTAGACAACAGACTTAATAGCTGCTCGGTTTAATGTGTGAAAAAGGAAAAAGAATATATATATCTAAAAAGTTGATTTTTATTTTATTTTAAAGCACACTTAAATAGGAGGTTAATAATCTTAAAAGAGTTAAAAGACTAACTATATGAAGTCAAGTAAAAATAATTGATTTTTTTTAAAGTCAAGTTTAAAAAAAATGGCATTACAAAAAAAGGTGCTAAGATTTTAAATTTTTTAAAAGTTAACTGCAGATGAATTTTT
>NZ_QUAJ01000027.1 GCF_003391055.1 Psychrilyobacter piezotolerans | reverse complement strand
ATGGGAGGGTAGTTGCCATAAGAATATTGAGGGAATAAGGCCTTCAAAAAAAATAGTGAGGACGTTTGTTTGCTATACAAAAATTCTTGTTTTCAGTATTAAATACTATGAAATATCCATAAATAAGCAATTATTTGTCAAATTAACAAAGTTAAAAACTTAATAGATACATTGAGTTATCAAGGAAAATTAATAAAAAAAATTATTTACAAATAGGGAGGAAAGATGTTTGAAAAAATAAGAAAAGCCATGGTAGAAAATCAACTGTCTTATCGCGGGATAAAGGATCCCAGGGTAATAGCTGCATTTTTAGAGGTTGAAAGGCATCTTTTTGTCAGGGAAGAAGAAATAGAATTTGCCTACAATGATTATCCTCTGCCCATTGGATCCGGACAGACAATTTCCCAGCCGTATATTGTAGCTTATATGATGGAAAAATTAAAGATAGAAAAAGACGATATAGTTTTAGAGGTGGGAACCGGATCGGGATATGAAGCGGCACTCATCTCTAAAATTGCAAAACAGGTTATTACCTTGGAGGTGGATTCTCATCTTTATTCGGAATCCAAGAAAAAACTCAAGCAGTTAGGCTATAAAAATATAGAGGTGTTGAAAAAAAACGGGTTTGAAGGGTATGAAAAAAAGGCTCCCTATGATGCGATAATAGTATCGGCGGCCCCTGTGGAAATTCCAAAAATTTTAATGGAACAGCTAAAAATAGGGGGGAGGATGATCCTTCCTCTAGGCGGATTCAGTCAACAGTTAATTTATATAGAGAGAAATGATACGGATAAATTTTCTGTAACTGGTTTAATTTATGTAAGGTTTGTGCCCATGATCAAATAAATTTAGAAAAAAGATTTTTTTGATAAAAAACTATAAAAAAAAATAAATTTCTTAAAAAATAAATTTAATAATTATGGTACAATAATTCCATATGGCGTTCATAAGAAGGAGAATGACAA
The DNA here is from genome assembly GCF_003391055.1 of Psychrilyobacter piezotolerans. Taxonomy (NCBI): domain Bacteria; kingdom Fusobacteriati; phylum Fusobacteriota; class Fusobacteriia; order Fusobacteriales; family Fusobacteriaceae; genus Psychrilyobacter; species Psychrilyobacter piezotolerans. Next base: position 34,971 of record NZ_QUAJ01000027.1, on the reverse strand, counting down.
ATTTTATGAAAAAACTAATCATTACTTTAATAATTTTTCTTTCTTTGAATCTTTATGGAGAAACAGAAGGAAAGAAAAGAAAGGCATTTGATGTAGATGGGAATAAATATATAATCAGACCCCTATATGGACTGGCTACAAAATCATATTTAGGAGATTTAATAAGCTTTAAGGATTTCAAGGAAGATCCAAACCATGGTAAAATTGCCGGTATACAGGTGGAAAGATATGTGTATAAGAGACCCTATGATTTTCCGGTGGATGTGACCATACAGAGCAGCTTTATTACCCATTTTAACGATTATAGCGGTGAAGAAACAGATTATTATACAAATGACAATTCCTATGAGATAAACTTTGGTATAAAAATATACTGGACGGAGTTTCCATGGGATAAATATGTACGTACAAGGTTGGGTGTTTCAGAAGGCTTATCTTATACAAGCAGGATAACCAACTTAGAAAGATACGATCAATATCATGAAAATAACTCTAATTATTTAAATTATTTAGATATTACCCTTTCTTTTAATGTCAAGGATATTACCGGAATGGATGATTTAGAAGACACCTATATTGGAATGGGAATTTTACATAGATCAGGAATATTTGGGATTATTAATGGGGTAGATGGCGGATCAAATAATGTGACATTCTTTTTTGAAACAGAATTATAGGGGGAGAATGAAGAAATTAATATTATTTTTAAGCTTGGTGGTTAGCATAACAATAACGACTTTTAGTGAAACTACAAATTTTCAACTGGGATTAACTCCTACTCTGAATATAGGTAAGGGAGAAGAAGTTGTGGGCTTGCGTGTACCGGTATTTTTTGGAACTACAGAAAAAGTTACAGGGGTTGATTTTAATATATTTGCCGGTGAAGTGGACGAATTTACAGGTCTGCAGGGGGGAATATTTTTAGGAGCAGGAATATTTAACAAAGTTAATACTGAATTTAGAGGAGTCGGTCTGGGGCTTGTTAATCTTCATGGTGGAGATAGTAAGGGAGTTCTAATAGGAGCAGCAAACCTTACAAAGGAGTTTACAGGATTAAAATTAGGGATCCTTAATTATTCCAAATCTTATTCAGACTATGAATTGGGAGTAATCAATTATTCTGTGGAAGCATTTTTTCAATTGGGACTTATAAATGTTACAGACCGGATAAATGGTATCCAGATAGGGTTCTTAAACTTTGCCAAGAACGGTGTTTTACCGGTGATGCCTTTTTTTAATTTTAACTGGAAGCTTTAGAAGCAGAGTAAGGATTAAAAAAAAATGAACATAAATTGCATAGATTAAAAGGTAAATTATCATGGGTCTTAAGATTTTAACTAAATAATTTTTTAAGATTTTAAATAAATAAATAAAAGAGGGGAAACTATGAAAGATAGACAACTTTTAAGTGAATTTGCAAACGTAATAAATTCCGATAGGTATCAATATACAGAGAGTGATGTTTTTTTAAAGGAAGGAATGCAGGAAAAGGTAGCCGTTTTTGATATGTACTTTCGTAAAACAGAGGATGGCGGCTTAGCCGTAGTTTCCGGGATTCATGAAGTAATTAAATTAATAGAGGTTTTAAATAGTACAAGTGAGGAGGAAAAAAGAAAGTATTTTTCTCTCCTTATTCATGAAGAAGAATTATTGGAATACTTGGTAAAGTTAAAATTTACAGGGGATATATATGCTATGAGAGACGGGGAAATAGCATACCCAAATGAGCCGATCATAACTATAAAAGCTCCTATAATTCAGGCTAAGATTTTAGAAACACCTATTTTAAATATAATGAATATGCAGATAGCTATAGCCACAAAGGCATCCCGGGTAAGCAGAGCTGCTCATCCTACCCCTGTGCTATCATTTGGAAGCAGGAGAGCTCATGGGTTTACTTCTGCTGTGGATGGGAATAAAGCAGCCTACATTGGCGGATGTGCGACTCATTCAAATATCGTTACAGAGTATAAATATGGTATACCCAGTGTAGGAACGATGGCACACTCATATATTCAGACTTTTGGTGTTGGAAGGGAAGCTGAAAAAGAATCTTTTGATAAATTTATAAAAAATAGAAGGGGTGAAAATAACCCCCTTATTCTCTTGATCGATACCTATAATACATTGAAGATAGGGATTCAAAATGCAATTGATTCATTTCAGGATGCTGGGATAGATGATTCCTATGAGGGAACTTATGGTATAAGGATTGACTCAGGGGATTTAGCATACCTGTCTAAAAAATGCAGGGAATTATTGGATGAGGCATCCCTGCATAAGGCTCAAATAGTTCTGACTAATGGGCTGGATGAAAATTTAATAAGAGCTCTGAAGGAGCAGGATGTCGCTGTAGATTCCTATGGTGTGGGAGATGCCATTGCTGTAAGTAAGTCTAATCCTTGTTTTGGAGGAGTATATAAGATTGTAGAAGTTGATGATAAATCGGTAATAAAATTATCTGAAGATATTATTAAAATATCAAATCCTGGTTTTAAAGAGGTATACAGGCTATATGATAAAAATGGCCTGGCTTACGCAGATTTAATAACTTTAGTTGATGGAGACAAGGATAAAAAATTGTTGATGAATGATGATACTATAGAACTTATGGATGAAAATTATGATTTTAAAAGTGTTAGTCTGGCAGGGGGGGAATATACCCATAAAAAACTTACCAAAGTATATGTGAAAGATGGTCAAATAACGAAAGAATATCTAAAGTTAAAAGATATAAAAAACTCAAGGGATTATTATTTAAAAGAATTGGAAAAAATATCTACCGAAAGGAAGAGATTGGAAAATCCTCATAAATATAAGGTGAATCTATCTCATGATTTGAAAAAACTAAAATATAAACTTATAAATAAGATAAGTAAACAAATTAAGGGTGAAATATAGAAATAGAAAAAGACCAGAAAATTTAATTTTCTGGTCTTTTTGCCTGTTTTTTAAGAGTTCAATCTAGCTGGTTTTTTTAATTTTCTTTCACTTAAATTTTTTATAAGGTCTTTAATTTTTTCATATTGTTTTTCAGTGATTTCCCCGGCTACAACTGTAGATTTTTCAAATTCTCCTAAATTTCTATAAAGTTCTGCTTTCAAAATCTTTTCGGCACTGCTCCCTCCTAAGGTGTCTAAAAGAATTTTCATATTTTCTTTTTCCTGGGAGGTATAAACCACTTCTGCCTCTCCTATTTCTTCCATCTCTTTAATCTGACTTGTGATGTTATTCAGGTGATTTTTTTCCTTCAATCTGCCAAAAACTTCCTCTCTTTTTTGGATTAATTCATTTATTTTTTCTTCCACTATAATTATGGAATTTTCATCGGAAAGGGCTTCTTTCTTTTTCACCATCTTAGCGATATACTGGTTAAAATGAGTTATAGAAGGTATCTGTGAAATGGTTGCTTTTAAAAGTTCTACCTTTACTTTGAGATCATCCAGGGAGTCGATTTCCCTGTACTTATCATTGGATCTTTGCCAGGTCTTTATTCTGATATTTAGATTTTTAAATTTTTCATCTTTTAAAATTTCTAAATATTCTTCAGTTGTGGGTTCTAGGAGAGTTTTTCCCACTTCCTCAATTTGTTCACATTCACTTACAGATTTGATTTTTTTGCAGGTATCACATATAAAAACATCTATTTTTCTAGGAGTCACAGCTCCTTCCACTACCCCGTCGGTGTAGATTACAGCCTCTATATCCCCTGTAAATTCAGGTGTTTTAGCCCTGTATTTGGTCCCGCATTTACATTTAAAGTTCATATGATTCCTCCTGTTTTTTATGTTAAATAATTGATACAAACTTAAATTTTTTTATATCTTAACCTTATAAAATTATATACCCCTAGATTATGCCTATCTGGATGCAATGTCACGTTGCTTTTTTATATTTTTTAAAATATCATCCAGTTGAGAGGTTAAATTTTTCCAAGTGAATCGATCTAAAGAAATATCATGATCCATATGATGGAGAGTATCTAAAGAATTTAAAAGGGCCCTCTTTATATTTTCTTTATAAACATCTTCATTTTGTTTTTTTAACTGATCCTGGGAGACTCTCTCAGGAATATCTATATATGTTATCATATTTGAATTGTTGATCACATCTCCAAACCAAGGTTTTATCCCGGGAAGATCAGATGTGATAACCCTCAGCCCGCAGGCTAGAGCTTCTACTAAAACTAAGGGTAAGCCCTCATATAGGGACGGAAGGATAAATATATGACCCTTATTGTAGATTTCCTTTAGTTTAATTTGATCAACCATCCCCCAAAATTTTATCTCGTTTTTACTGCCTTTACTTTGGGATAAGATGTTTTCATATTCCACACCATGCCCCATTCCAATTAAGTTAAGCCTTATTTGTTTATCTGTTTTAAGGGAAGAAAAAGCCTCTATTAAATATTGGATCCCCTTAGCATAGGAGATCTTACCGGTAAAGATAATATCGATTATTTCATTATTTTTTTCTGTATCTAAAGGATGAAAAATTTTATTATCAAATCCTATTCCAAGGGGGATAATTTTATGAGGTTCGACATTGTAGATCTCCTGGATCTCTTTTTTTTGAACTTCGTGCAGGGCTATAATTTTATCTAATTTTTTAACTTTTTCACGGATAAAACTATTTTTTAAATTATGTGACCTCATTTGCCTGAGGTCGGTTCCATGACAAAATCCAATGATCTTAATATCTTTGACCCATTCCTTAACTAATGCAGTCAAAAAATACAGATGATGACAGAGGATATAATCCGGGCTAAACTCCTCCACAGCTTTTAAAACTTGTTTTTTAAAGGCAGCTTCATAAAGACTCACCATGGAATTATCCATTTCCTTATAGATGGTACTTTTATACGGCATGGTATCACTCATACCGGCAACTGGAAAGGGTAGTTCAGAACTGTTAAAAACAACTTCATAGGTGGAGAAAACATCGATATCTTTTAAATTTCCTTGGGATTCACCGCCGTAAACTAAACTTTGAGAATGATTTAAACCGGTAAATTCTTTTATTATGTTTTGTAAATAGATCCCGCTGCCAGTATCACTTGGTTTTTGAGATATAATATGAAGAATTTTCATTGAATTCCCTCCTAGATATTAAAAAGCTTCTATTATATTTTAACTAAAATAGATAATTTTTACAATAGGGAAAAGATTAAGAAGACAAAAGGCGTGGGTAGATTAACCCATCATCACATTAGTTTTTAAGCGTTACTTAAGCTATTTTTTAATTTATATAGAAATTCTTGTTGTTATTTAGGGATTCTTAGTGTTTTATAAGCGACTTCGATGTATTGTATTCGGAACAAAAAAGTGGTAAATTTGTTCAAATTATGGTATTATTTTCACATATATTGTTTTTTGTAGAAGGAGGAAATATGGTTAAGATTTTATTAGGAATCCTATCTTGTATGGGATTGTGGTATTTGATGGTCTTTTTTAAAGACTATAAAGAAGCTAAGATAAATAATAGATTAGAGAAGGAAAATAAAGTAGCCCTAAGTGGTATTGGATTTATAATCTGTTTTTTTGACACACTTGGAATAGGTGGATTTGCACCTATGACTGCTATATTTAAGCAGTTTAAATTGGTCAATGACAGGATTATCCCCGGAACTTTAAATGCGGCTATGACTATTCCCATCGTTATTGAAGCACTTATTTTTATCAAAGATGTAAAGGTCGATTTAATCACCCTTGTATCTATGCTTGTAGCTGCCACTTTAGGAGCTCTTTTAGGTGCGGGATATGTATCTAAATTGGACGAAAAGAAGGTCCAGCTTTATATGGGTATAGCTTTAATAATTGTTGCAGCGATTATGTTGGCCGGTAAATTAGGAATACTTCCATCTGGTGGAGACGCTGTTGGTCTCTCTGGTGTTAAATTGGTTATAGCAGTTATAGGTAACTTTGTATTGGGTGCACTTATGACCCTTGGAATAGGGCTTTATGCTCCCTGTATGGCTTTGGTATACGCTCTGGGATTAAGTCCGTTAGTTGCCTTCCCTATTATGATGGGATCATGTGCATATTTAATGCCCGCAGCTACTGCTAAGTTTATCCGTGAAGGTGCCTATCATAGAGAAGCGACTCTATGGAGTACAATATTTGGATCGATTGGAGTTGTTGTAGCAGCTTATTTAGTTAAATCATTACCTATTAATATTTTAACTTGGGTTGTTATGGGAGTTGTTCTTTATACCTCGTTAAATTTATTGAAAGATGCTTTTTCATCTAAAAGTCAAGATCCACTTAAAGTTTGATCGAATAAAACACACTAATATCTCTTAATAGATATAAAAAAAAGTCCATGGAGAAGACAACTAGTCTTTTCGTGGGCTTTGATTTTTTTTTGAGGGATTTCTTTTCATTGAACTTTTCAATGGTTTATGTTAGAATTGTCAGATATAATAAGCGATAAAGAGGAGATGCATATGAAAAAAAGAATAGTCTTTGATAGAGTAGGAGATATGAAATACATCTCTCATTTAGATACTATAAGATTTTTAGAGAGACTCTTTAAGAAAACGGGTATCATTATAAAACATTCGGAAGGGTTTACCCCCAGACCGAAGTTGTCCTTTGGAAACCCTGTGTCACTGGGAGATGAAGCGTACAATGAATTGATGGATGCTGAGATAATTTCTGAACTATCCAATGAGGAGATCTTAGAACTTCTAAATTCAAACTCACCTGAGGGATTTAAGTTTCATGAGATCTATGATGTCCCTAAAAAATCAGGAATAGCCAATGATTTTGACATTTTAATCTATGAGATAGAGGGAAGCACAGCGGATATAGATACTCTGGAAAACCTATTAAACAGTGATGAAATAATTGAGGTAAGGGAAAAAAGAGGGAAAACCCAAGAAAGAAACTTAAAAGAGAAAATAGGAGATTTAAAAAGAATTGGAAACAAGATCTTTTTAGAGTTGTATAATATTTCTCCTAAAGGTTTATTTGCACTGGCTGAAATAGACAGTAAAGATCTAAAAGTTACAAGAATGGGGTATAAAAAAAGTAAATAAAAAATAAAAATATGGAGGGATAGAATATGTTAGATTTAAAGTATATCAGAAATAATATTGAATTTTTAAAGGGAATTTTAGCGAATAGAAATGCTAAGATAGATTTAGATAGATTTGAGCAGTTAGATGAGGAAAGAAGAGAGTTACTATCAGAGGTAGAAACTTTAAAATATAAGAGAAATAATGCTTCACAAGAGGTAGGTAAATTAAAGAGAGCAGGAGAAGATGCATCTCATATTATCGAAGAGATGGGTGATGTAAGCTCTAGTATCAAAGCAATAGACAAGAAATTATCTGTAATAGAAGAGGAAATCAGATATTTCCAAATGACTATTCCAAATGTATATCATGAGTCTACACCAGTTGGAAACGATGACACTGATAATATTTTAGTTAGAACTTGGGGAGAGCCTGCAAAGTTTGATTTTGATGTTAAACCTCACTGGGAATTAGGAGAGGAATTGGAAATATTAGACTTTGAAAGGGGAGTAAAATTAGGAGGATCCAGATTTACTCTATATAGAGGAGCAGGAGCTAGATTAGAGAGAGCATTAATAAACTTTATGTTAGATCTGCATACTACAGAGCATGGATATACAGAGCACCTTACACCAATTTTAGTAAAACCTGAAATATGTGAAGGGACTGGCCAGCTGCCAAAATTTGGTGACGATATGTATAAAACTGAAGATGATATGTACCTAATCTCAACTTCAGAGATAACTTTAACAAATATCCATAGAGGAGAAACTTTATCAGAAACAGATCTTCCTAAATACTACACTGCATTTTCACCTTGTTTCAGAAGGGAAGCAGGATCATACGGTAGGGATATCAGAGGATTAATCAGACAGCATCAATTTAATAAAGTTGAGATGGTAAAGTTAGCTCATCCTAATGACTCAAACGAGGAATTAGAAAAAATGGTAGTAAATGCAGAGACTGTATTACAAAAACTAGGATTACCATATAGAGTAGTTCAATTATGTACAGGAGACATTGGGTTCTCAGCAACTAAAACATATGATTTAGAAGTATGGTTACCATCTGAAGATACATATAGAGAGATCTCATCTTGTTCTAACTGTGGAGATTTCCAAGCCAGAAGAATGGGTCTTAGATTTAAGCCTGCTGAAGGCGGAAAGAGTGAATTTGTTCATACATTGAATGGATCTGGATTAGCAGTAGGTAGAACTTTATTAGCTGTTATGGAAAATTACCAGCAGGCAGATGGAAGTTTCTTAATTCCAGAAGCTCTTAAGCCATATATGGGCGGATTAGATGTTGTTAAAAAGTAGTATAATTTTTATACTCCTACTTACCATCCTTACATCTAATATATATATATTAATAATAGTAGCAGGTTTGATGATTTTTTCAAACCTGCTATTTAACAAAAATTTAAAAAATTCCATAAAGAGAATGAAATATGTCTTTCTCCTCTATTTTACTACAATATTGTTTCAGTTAGTCATGATCCAGGATGGTGAAGTGATCTTCAAGTTTTATAATTTTTATATTACCTGGAGGGGAGTTACCCAGGTAGGGATCAATTTTTTGAGGATTTTTGATATCCTGCTTATTTCGTGGCTAATAAATGCACAAAATATATTTACCGGCAGATTCAAAAGATATAACGAATTAACAGATACTATTATAGAATTAGTTCCAGAGGTTTTTGTTCTATTTAAGAAGAGAATGAAATTCAAGGCGTTTTTTAGACATATTTTAAAGCAAATAGAGGGTAAAATATAATCTTTCAAAAGATTGCTTTTATATATTAAATTTGGTATTATTAATAGTAGAAAAACTCAAATATAAAAGAGGAGGTAATTATGAGATATAATTACAAAGATTTAGGATTAGTGAACACTAAAGAGATGTTTGCTAAAGCAAATAAAGAGGGATATGCAGTACCTGCATTTAACTTCAACAACATGGAGCAGATGTTAGCAATCGTAGAAGCTGCTGCATTAAAAGGATCACCAGTTATATTACAATGTTCAGGTGGAGCAAGAACTTATATGGGAAGAACGGTAGTACCTATGTTAGCTAAAGCAGCAGTAGATGTTGCAAGAGATATGGGATCAGATATCCCTATCGCTTTACATTTAGATCACGGATCATCTTTCGAGCAGGCTAAAGATTGTATCGAATGGGGATTCTCTTCTGTAATGATCGATGCATCTCATCATTCATTTGAAGAAAATATTGCTGAATCTAAAAAAGTTGCAGAATATGCACATGCACATGGTGTTACTGTAGAGGCTGAATTAGGTGTTTTAGCTGGAATCGAAGATGAAGTAGAAGCAGAAGAGCATATCTTCACACAACCACATGAAGTAGAAGAATTCGTAAAGGCATCTGGAGTAGATTCATTAGCTATCTCAATCGGAACTTCACATGGAGCACATAAATTTAAACCAGGAGACGATCCTAAGTTAAAGTTAGATATCTTAGCTGAAATTGAAACTAAGATACCTGGATTCCCTATCGTATTACACGGGTCATCATCTGTACCAGCTAAATTTATCTCAATGATAAAAGAGTTTGGTGGAGAGATCAAAGATGCTATAGGTATCCCTGATGAGCAATTAAGAGGAGCTGCAAAATCAGCAGTTGCTAAGATCAATGTTGATACAGATGGTAGACTAGCATTTACTGCAGGAATCAGAGAAGTATTTGTTAAGAATCCAAAAGAATTTGATCCTAGAAAATATTTAACACCGGCAAAGAACTACATGAGAGATTTCTATATGGAAAAAATCGAAAATGTATTCGGTTCTGAAGGTGCTTATAAAAAAGGAACTAAATAATTAAATTTAAAAGGAGATAGCCAGGCTATCTCCTTTTTTGATTTATTTAATGATAGGTACAGGTGATCTTAGAATCGAGAACTCTTTGATACTGCTTTAATTTTCTCCTTTTACTATTAGGTTCTAGAAAAAGCAGTGAAAAGAATTCCCAGAGGAATACCCATCCTCCTACATAAAATCCTTCTATAATTAACTGCCATACTACCCGTGTGACAGCAAAATTTTTTTTAATAAAAGAAACTGCAAAAATAAACAAAATGCCTAAAACAAAACTTCTCACAGCGGATCTGTAATACTCATAGATCTCTCTTTTTTTTTTCCTGTGCAGATATGAAAAATAGTTTTTTATTTCCTTTATTCCTCTGGTTTCCTGAACTTCATCATAGATATTTTGAGGCATATTTATGTTCAGTAAAATGTTGTACTTAAAGGGAATATCCTCTACAGAATGCTCTAAATAAATGATCAATTCGTCATCTAAATCCCTGTTTTTAAAAGGTGAAAAATCAAGAGAACTATATAGAGTTCCATAGTTATCTATGGAAATATCTATTATATAAGAATTGGTTTTTTCATCAAATCTGAAAAGTTCATCTAATTTTATTTCGTTTTTCAAGTTTTTAAAAATCATTTTAACCACTCCTTAACTTTAATACTAAATTATATTACATAATTTAGACATATGCAATATATACTATTTTTCTGCTAAGTTAGATGAATAAATCCTGCTTAAAATAACAAAGAAAGAAGGTGTTAAAGCGGCATGAGTTGACAGAAATAAAAGATTAGCCTATCATGAATATATACATATATTAATTTTATAAAGGTGGAAAAAAAATGATGATATTATACTTTGGTATTGGGCTGTTAGCAACAATTTTTGGATCATTGGTTGGATTAGGCGGGGGAGTGGTTATAAAGCCGGTTTTAGACGCTATAGGAACTTATGATCTTACTACTATTGGGATACTCTCCTCCTTTACGGTCTTCTCCATGGCTGTTGTATCTACAGGAAAACAAATGAAGAAAGGATTTAAAGTGGAAAAAAATATGCTGATAATAACAGCAGGATCAATATTAGGTGGTGGAATTGGGAATTCATTATTTGGTGTTTTTTTGAAAACTTTAAATAATGAAGGTTTTGCCACAGCGATTCAGGGATTTATCTTAGCGGGGCTGCTGATATTGGTTTTATTTAAAGAAAATTTTCCGAAATACCATCTAAAAAATTATCCGGTATTGTTTTTGATAGGAATGACCCTTGGAACTATAGCATCTTTTCTGGGGGTAGGAGGAGGACCTATAAATGTAATGGTGCTGGTTTTACTTATGAATATGGATATAAAAAAAGCTGCTATAACTTCAATATTGATAATTTTATTGTCTCAGTTTGCAAAATTAATTTTGATTTTTGCAGGAGGCGGGTTTGGCAGATATGATCTGTCTATGCTCTATGTGATGATTCCCGGCGGGATTTTAGGAGGATTTATAGGAGCTCATTTCAATCATAAATTGAGTCATGAAATAATTCATAAAATATTTAATACTGCTATAATAGCCCTGGTGATCTTAAATTTTTACAATGTGGTAAGCAGCTTAGTATAAAGTAAAAGAGCGAATTTCTTCGCTCTTTTTTTAAGTTTATAATTTAAATAATAACTCTTCATAAGTCGGGAATGGCCACATCTTATGTTCTACCACACCTTCTAAATTATCTCCATGAGTTCTTAATTTTTTCATGAGAGGTAAAAGTTCATCTTTAGTAAAATTAACTCTCAAGGTGATGTTTTCTAAATTATTTAACTCCTCTAATTTTTCTTCCAGTTTTTTGGAAGATTTATACAACTCTGCATTATTTTTTAAAATATAAGCCAGAAGTTCTTCCTGAGTTACTGTAAATTCTTCTCCTAATATTTTAGAAGATTTTTTAATTATTTCAGCCAGCTCCAGAGCATACCTGTTTGATGCCGGATAGATATCTTGGACAGCCATCTTAATCATCACAGTTGATTCTGTCACTATTTGAGTATAATAATTTTCAGCATAGATATTGTATCTGGAAATTAATTCTCCCTCGGATAATACTCCGTGTCTTCCAAATAACTCAATTGTTTCAGGAGTAGTATAAGCTCCCAATGCATCTGTTGTAGATTTTAAATTAGGCAGTCCCCTTTTCTCAGCTTCCTTCACCCACTCTTCCCCATAACCATTTCCGGAGAAGATTATTCTTTTGTGTTCTTTATATGTTTTAGATACTAATTTTTGAATTCCCTTAGTCTTATCTTCCATTCCCTCTAATTCATCGGCAAATTCTTTTAACACATCGGCCATGATTGTATTTAACATAACGTTGGGAGTAGATGTACTTTGACTGGATCCAGGCATTCTAAATTCAAATTTATTTCCAGTAAAGGCAAATGGAGATGTTCTGTTTCTGTCGGTGATATCCATAGGCAGCTTAGGTAAAGAATCTACACCAATTTCTAATTTATTTCTGGTTTTTAATTTTTCATCGGTCTTCTTGAAGATAGTTTCTAATTCATCTCCTAAGAAGATTGAGATAATAGCCGGGGGAGCTTCATGTCCTCCTAATCTGTTGTCATTGGATGCACTTGCAGTAGAAAGTCTGAGGAGCGGCGCATATTTATCCACGGCCTTTATAACAGCGGCAATAAAAATTAAAAACTGTGCATTTTCTTTAGGATTTTTTCCTGGCTCAAATAGGTTGATTCCATCATCGGTAGCCAAAGACCAGTTATTGTGTTTACCGGAACCATTTACATCTGCAAATGGTTTTTCATGTAATAATGCCACTAAATCATGTCTGCTGGCCATTTTATTTATAGTATCCATCACAAGCTGGTTTTGGTCGGTAGCAACATTTGTAGTGCTATAAATAGGTGCAAGCTCAAACTGGTTGGGAGCTACTTCGTTATGTTTAGTCTTAGAAGGAATCCCCAGTCTCCATAATTCGAAGTCCAATTCCCTCATGAAGGCAGCTACTCTTTCCTCTATAGTTCCGTAATAATGACTTCTAAGCTCCTGTGATTTAGCAGGTTTTGCTCCAAACAATGTTCTTCCCGTATGAGCCAGATCCAATCTTTTGTTAAATAGATTTTTTTCAACTAAAAAATATTCCTGCTCTGCTCCTAAGCATGTAGTAATATGCTTGGAAGTATTATTTCCTAAAATCCTTAAGATTCTAAGAGCCTGTTTTTCAATGGCATTCATAGATCTTAACAGAGGTACTTTTTTATCCAAGGCCTCTCCTGTATAGGCAACAAAAGCAGTTGGAATATATAGTGTGATCCCCGTATTGTCATCCTTTAAAAACGCAGGAGAGGTAGTATCCCATGCAGTGTATCCACGGGCTTCAAAGGTAGATCTCAGTCCGCCGCTTGGAAATGAAGATGCATCTGATTCTCCCTTAATTAACTCCTTTCCCGAAAATTCCATTATGATCTGTCCGTCTCCGATAGGAGATACAAAAGAATCGTGTTTTTCTGCAGTCAGTCCATTTAATGGTTGGAACCAATGGGTATAATGAGTAGCTCCTTTTTCAATGGCCCAATCTTTCATGGCATTGGCTACTACCTCAGCAATGGAAAGAGTCAATTCCTTTCTACCATTTTGCACCTCTAAAAATTCTTTGAATACACTCTTTGGGACACGCTGCCTTAAGGTAGTTTTGTCAAAGCAATAATCTCCATAAATTTCAGGTAAACTTTTAGTTTCAGTAATAATTTTTTTCATCTTGACCTCCTAAAGTTGTTTAAATGTTTATTGCGATTAATTTATAAAAAAAAACAAGACATGTTTTTAAGTAAAGCGAAAAACAAGCCTCGGACGATAGCGGCATAAAATTCACTTATAGTGGTTAATTTGTGGTAAACCCTAGAAACTCCCAACCATATTATGGGGATATATAAGTTTTATATAAATTTTAAAAAGGGGGGCAGTGACATGAAGTCACTATCCCCTATAAGAAACAATTTTTACTGAGTCCGTGTTTGAAGCAAAGCTTGATATGAACATGTTTAATTTGTGAATTTTTTTAAAAAACATCTGCTTAACCTCCGAATTTTATTATTTGTACCAACTTATTTAGAGCAGTATAACAAATTTTTAGGAAAAAAGCAATTTTTTTTTGTAAACATGCCGTAGTTGGGGTATACTCCTACTATATAATAAACTTAACAGACAAAGGGGATAGCTATGAAATATGATGAAGAAAAAAAAAAAATAGAGTTTGATGCTCACATTTTTCACGAAGGTAACCATTTTAGGTCATATTCTTTTTTAGGAGCACACATAAATGATGATGGAGTATCTTTTAGAGTTTGGGCTCCCAACGCCAAGGGGCTTTCTGTGGTAGGAGATTTTAATAATTGGGATCAAAATAGTCATAGGATGGAAAAAGTTAATGACTTTTGGATTCTTCAAATTGACGGGATAAAAAAAGGAGAAAAGTATAAATACGTTATTGAAACATGGAGTGGTGAAAAGCTTGTAAAATCAGACCCCTATGCATTATATTCAGAATTAAGACCAAATACAGCCTCAATAGTATGGGATTTAGAAAATTATTCTTGGAATGACCAGGAGTGGAAGGCAAATAAAAAATCCTATGAACCATATAAAAATCCAATGAATATATACGAAGTTCATTTGGGATCCTGGAAAAAACCCCAGGGAAGGGAAAATTTCCAGACCTATAGAGAATTAGCGGAAGAACTGCCTAAGTATGTCTCTGAAATGGGGTATACCCATGTGGAACTTATGCCTGTAGCGGAATACCCTTTGGATGATTCCTGGGGGTACCAGGGTACAGGATATTTTTCGGCAACCAGCAGACATGGAATACCTGAAGATTTTAAGTACCTAATAGACGAATTACATAGATATGGGATAGGAGTTATTTTAGACTGGGTGCCGGGACATTTTTGTAAAGATGCTCATGGTTTATACAGGTTTGACGGAACCACAACATATGAGTACAGCAATCCTCTACTGGGAGAAAATGAACAGTGGGGAACTTGTAACTTTGATCTATCCAAACGAGAGATCCACAGTTTTTTAATATCAAATGCTATATTCTGGATGAAGGAGTATCATATAGATGGTCTCAGGGTAGATGCGGTATCTAATATGCTGTATTTGGATTTTTGCAAGGAATCCAGCCCGGAGTTAAAAAATAAAGATGGCGGAAATCAGAATTTATGGGCAATTGATTTTATGCAAAAATTAAATACAGAGATATTTAAAGAATTTCCAAATGCACTTATGATAGCAGAAGAATCTACATCCTGGCCAAATGTAACTAAAGGAAAGAAAGAAAATGGATTAGGTTTTAACTACAAATGGAATATGGGATGGATGAATGATGTTTTAAAATATATGGAGTTAGATCCCATCAATAGAAAATTCAACCATAATTTAATTACATTCTCCATAGTTTATGCTTTTTCAGAAAATTATGTTCTGCCTTTTTCCCATGATGAAGTAGTTCATGGGAAAAAATCTCTTATAGAAAAATTTCCAGGTTACTATGTGGACAAATTTGCAAGTTTAAGACTCCTTTTGGGGTATATGATGGCCCACCCCGGGAAAAAACTTCTTTTTATGGGGGGAGAGATCGGTCAGTTTTTAGAATGGAGGTTTTATGAGTCTATAGAATGGCAGTTGTTGGAGCTTGAAAAACACAGAGAATTACAAGAATTTGTTAAAAATTTAAACTTTTTTTATAGGAAGGAAAAATCATTTTGGGAAATTGATCATTCATATGAAGGATTTCATTGGTTAGAAGCGAATAATAATGACTGTGGGGTAGTTTCTTTTATGAGAAAGAGTGAGGAGAGGGACGATTTTATAATAGCGGTATATAATTTTACCCCTGTTCATTATTCCAAACATAAGATGGGAGTGCCTAGATTTGTTGATTATGAAGAGGTATTAAACAGTGATATTTCTAAATATGGAGGAGAGGGTAGAGTGAATTTGGAAATATTGAAACCCAGATGGGGCGGTGTGGATAAAGAACTTTGCCATATAGAGATAAATATAGCTCCTCTTTCAGTAATTTACCTGAAACCCAAATTTTAAATAATAAAATAAAATACACCATTGTTAAAAAAAAGAACAATTTTTTATAGCATATAGATTAAAAAATACTCGATTCACCTAGTTAAATATAAGGGAATTGTGATAAGATGTCTAAAAAGTTAAACATTCACAGGGTTAAACATTCACAGGGTTAAACATTCATAGGGGGGAGAGATAGATGAGAAAAAAAGAGATGATAGCTATGCTATTGGCAGGGGGACAAGGGAGCAGGTTGGTGCCTTTAACTTTAGACGTAGCGAAGCCAGCAGTTGATTTTGGTGGCAAATATAAAATTATAGATTTTCCATTGAGTAATTGTACAAATTCAGGAATAGATACTGTGGGAATACTTACCCAGTACAGACCATTTTTATTAAATACACATATAGGAACAGGTTCAGCCTGGGATCTGAATAGTATGCACGGGGGGACAGCAATCCTCCCGCCATATACAACTGAAGAGGGAGGAGCCTGGTATAAAGGAACCGCTAATGCAATCTACCAGAATATCCAGTATATAGACAGATATGACCCGGATCATGTACTCATATTATCTGGGGATCATATCTATAAAATGGATTATAATAAGATGTTAAAAGAACATAAAAAACAAGGGGCAGATGTAACAA
Organism: Psychrilyobacter piezotolerans; assembly: GCF_003391055.1. Classification (NCBI taxonomy): domain Bacteria; kingdom Fusobacteriati; phylum Fusobacteriota; class Fusobacteriia; order Fusobacteriales; family Fusobacteriaceae; genus Psychrilyobacter; species Psychrilyobacter piezotolerans. The sequence continues at coordinate 18,385 of NZ_QUAJ01000027.1, read as the reverse complement.
TTGCTGCCTTAACAGTAACTTTAGAAGAAGCTACAAGGTTCGGGATAATGAATGTCAGAGATGACAATATAATATATGAATTTGAAGAAAAACCAGAAAAACCAAAAAGTAATTTAGCCTCTATGGGGATCTATATCTTTAAATGGTCGGAATTAAAAAAGTATTTAATTGAAGATGAAAAAAATTCCGATTCAGCAAATGATTTTGGGATGAATATCCTGCCTAAGATGTTAGATGACGGGCTGAAAATGATTGTCCATCCATTTAAGGGATATTGGAAAGATGTGGGAACTATCAATAGTTTATGGGAAGCTAATATGGATCTATTGGATGAAAATAATGATTTAAATTTACATACAAATGATTGGAAGATATATACATCTGGAGAACCAAAAGGCGCTGCGTATTTCGGTGAAAATGCTGTAGTAGAGAATTCCATGGTAGTAGATGGATGTGAAGTCTATGGTTCTATAAAGAGTACCGTATTATTTCCCGGAGTAATTATTGAAGAGGGAGCTATAGTTAAAAATTCAGTGTTATTTCCAAATGTAAAAATAGGAAGGGGGGTAATCTTGGATAGAGTTATAGTAGGAGAAAATACAAATGTTCTGTCTGGAACCCATGCTGGAGATACTACAATAAAGGTTATACCACAAAATAAAACTATAAAATAAATTTGGAGGAAGATTATGGCGAAATCATATATGGGATTAATACTGGCTTCTCAAAACACTAATGATATAAGGGGACTTACAAAATACAGACCAATTGCATCTATTCCATTTGCAGGAAGGTATAGAATAATTGATTTTTCCCTGACAAATCTGACTAGGGCTGGGATTTCAAACGTAGGAATAGTAGTTCCGCACAGTTATGTAAGATCACTCCGGGATCATATAAGAGGAGGGCAGTTTTGGGATTTGAACAGAAAAAATGGTGGAATATTTTTGATGCATCCTACCATTGATTCTGAAATTGGAAAATCAAATGTAGAAAACTTTAGATCTAACTTAGAATATTTATATAAGAGTAAAGAAAAGAATGTTGTGCTGTGTTCATCTCATTTAGTGGCTAATATAGACCTGCGGTCTATTATAGATTCCCATGAAAAATCAGGAAAAGATCTCACTCTAGTGTATAAAAAAATAGATAAGGATATAAAGACGTACAGGGGATCTACAAGTATAATACTCAATGAAAATAAAGAAATAAAAAAATTTGGAGTGGTCGTGGATTCTCGGGAGGAAACAAATATATCTTTGGAGATAAAAATTATAAGAAAAGATCTCCTAATAGATTTTCTCATGAGTGGGGTACAGAATGGCCTTGTAGGGGATTTAAATAAATTTATTGAACATAATATCCATAAAATTTCCATCAATCTATACGAGTTTACCGGATATGCTAAATTTATTGATTCTACAAAAAATTATTTTAGAGCAAATAAAGATATACTAAAAAAAGAAATCAGAGAGGAACTTCTCCTGAGCAACGGAGGGATATCTACAAAAATTAACGATACTCCCCCAGCTATCTATAAACCTGATTCTAAGGTATCTAATTCTCTTATAGCTAACGGATGTATTGTAAAGGGATCGGTGAAAGATAGTATAATAGGAAGAAGGGTAGTAATAAAAAAAGGTGCCACCATAGAAAACAGTATAATTTTACAATCTTGTATAATTGAAGAGGGTGTGGAGATAAAAAATGTGATTATAGATAAAAATGTAACAATTAGCAGATATCAAAAAGTGATTGGATCGGAAGAATTTCCGCTGATAATAGAAAAAAAATCACTCTTAGACGGATAAAATATTTTTGCTGGCTCTATGAGCCAGCATTTTAAGAAAAAAAGGAGAATATTATGAAAATATTATTTGTAACCAGTGAAGCGCATCCCTTTGCCAAGAGTGGAGGGTTAGGAGATGTTGCACATTCCCTTCCAAAAGCCCTTGTGAAAACTACAGATATCAGGGTGATTATGCCTAAATACACAAGTATTCACGATAGATATCGTAGCGGAATGAAATTGATATCCAAGTTTACAACTAAGGTATCTTGGAGGGAGAAATATGTAGGTCTTTATAGGATGAAATATGATAAAATTCCATTTTATTTTATAGACAATGAGGGCTATTTTAACCGTCCCAATGCCTATGGATATTTTGATGATGGTGAGCGGTTTTCATATTTTTCCAGGGCAGTAATAGATGCTATTGAACATATGGATTTTGTACCTGATATTATCCATTGCAATGACTGGCAGTCAGCTTTAATTCCTGTATTTTTAAAAGCATTTTACGGGGAAAAATATAAAGATATAAAGGTGGTATATACGATACATAATCTTAAGTTTCAGGGAGTATACAGTAAGCAAACCCTCCATGATATCTTAGGTTTAAGTGATTATTATTTTGATGAGGAAAAATTAAAATTTAACGATGCCATCTCCTATATGAAGGGTGGGATTACCTTTTCCGACTATATAACTACAGTAAGTGATACATATGCCAATGAGATAAAGTATCCTTTTTTTGGTGAGGGTCTCCACGGTCTCTTTCAAAAACTGGATTATAAAGTTACAGGAATAGTAAATGGTATAGATTATGAAACTTTTAACCCCAGAAAAGATAAGGAACTTCACACTAAATACGGGATCTCTACAAGGGAAAAAAAAATAGAGAATAAATTAGCTCTACAGAGAGAGCTGGGTTTATTAGAGAGTGAAAATATCCCGGTTATTGGCATTGTCACACGGCTCACCGGACAAAAAGGTCTGGATCTGATAGCACACATATTGGAAGAGTTATTGATTTTAGATATACAGCTGGTTGTATTGGGAACTGGAGATATTCAATTTGAAGACCTATTTAAATATTATGCACATATATACCCGTCTAAATTATCAGCCAATATTACCTTTGACAGTACACTGGCTAAAAAAATATATGCTGGATCGGATATGTTTTTGATGCCATCATTATTTGAGCCCTGTGGATTGTCACAATTGATCTCTATGAGATATGGGACAATACCTATTGTAAGGGAAACGGGAGGATTGAAGGATACCGTTATTCCATATAATGAATTTAAGGGGACAGGAACAGGTTTTGGATTTAGAAATTATAATGCTCATGAACTGCTGGAAACTTTAAAGTATGCTTTAAAAATTTATGAAAAGAAAGAACACTGGGATAAGCTGGTTAAAAATGCCATGGAAAGAAAGAGCAGCTGGGCAAATGCAGCTAAGGAATATAAGAAGATATATAAGGAATTGATAAATAAAAAATAAAGAGAGGATAGGGGGAATATATGAATATTACAAAACAAAAGATCCTATCAGATTTAAAAAAAGTGGCTATGATAATGTTTACGAAGGAATTTATAGACACGTCTAAGGAAGATCAGTATGAGATTTTTGCCACAGTTATAAAGGGATATCTTTCGGAAAACTGGCTGAAAAAAAATGAAAATTATAGGATTGGAAAAGAAAAACAAGTGTATTATTTTTCCTTGGAATTTTTATTGGGGAAGATGATGTGTACCAATATAATTAATTTAGGTTTAGAAGATCTATGTATGGAAGTTATGGATGAATTAGGCTTAGATTTAGATGAATTTGAAAAATATGATGCTGAACCAGGTCTCGGGAATGGTGGTTTAGGAAGACTGGCTGCCTGCTTTTTAGATTCTATGGCATCTATAGGAATACCGGGACATGGATGTGGTATAAGGTATGATTATGGTTTGTTTGAACAAAAAATAGTCAATGGGGAACAGATAGAGGGTCCTGATAATTGGTTGAAAAATGGATTTGTTTGGGAAACTAAAAAAAGTCATGAATCACAAAGGATAAAATTTTATGGAGAGATAACTTTAAAAGAGACAGAGGGGTACCTGACACCTATTCATACTGGATATGAAACAATCTTAGCGGTTCCCTATGACATCCCTGTTGTAGGCTATAATAATAAGGTTGTGAATAATCTGAGATTATGGAAAGCTCAAATACAGGGGAATGATTTTGATTTTAATTCTTTTAATTACGGTACATTTTCAGAATTAGATGAACAAAAAAGAAAGGCTGAAGCTATCTCAAAATTATTATATCCAGATGATGCCACTGAAAGTGGGAGGCTGCTCCGGTTAAAACAGGAGTATTTTTTTGTCAGTGCGGGATTACAGAGTATAGTGAGCTATAACTCTAAGAAAGGTATCAGACCAAGTAAATTTCCTGAAACCTTTAATATACAAATAAACGATACCCATCCTGCCCTTTGTATTGCAGAGTTTATGAGGATCTTGATAGATGAAAAAAAAGTATACTGGGATGAAGCTTGGGAGATTACAAAAAAAGTAATGTCTTATACCAATCACACAATTTTAACTGAAGCTATGGAAAAGTGGGAGATAGATAAGGTTCAGAAATTAATTCCCAGGGTATATATGATAATTGAAGAAATTAATAGAAGATTTTGTAATAAGGTCTATCAAAAATATGATGACTGGGACAGAGTTATGGAGGTTGCCATTATTAAAGATCGAGTAATAAATATGGCACATCTAGCCATTGTAGGGAGCCATTCTATAAATGGAGTATCAAAGTTACACACAGAGATCTTAACAAAAAAAATATTTAAAAATTTTTATGAATTATATCCAGAGAGATTTAATAATAAGACCAATGGAATAACCCATAGAAGGTGGTTATTAAAATCAAACAAAGCATTGACAACATTGATAGATGATGTAATTGGGTATAGTTGGAAAGATGACCCAAATCTTTTGGAAAAATTAGCTGAATTTTCGCAGGATAGGAGTTTTTGTAAGAAGATAGAGGGAATAAAATTGGAAAACAAAAAAAAATTAGCTAAATTTATATGGGAGGAAACAGGAATAGAAGTGGATGTTAATTCTATCTTTGATACCCATGTGAAAAGGATGCATGGATATAAAAGGCAGCTGATGAATATCCTGCATATAATCTATTTATACAGGGAGATCCTTGAAGATAAAGACTTTACGATGCATCCTAAGACATTTATATTTTCAGCCAAGGCAGCTCCTGGTTATTATTTGGCTAAAAGAATTATAAAGTTGATCAATTCTGTAGGAAATCTGGTCAATGATGATGAGAGGGTCAATAAATTTATAAGGGTGGTATTTATCCCAAATTATAGTGTAAGTAAAGCTCAGATAATAATCCCTGGAAGTGATCTCAGTGAACAGATATCCACTGCTGGAATGGAAGCCAGCGGAACTTCAAATATGAAATTTATGATGAATGGAGCCTTGACTATAGGAACCCTGGATGGAGCTAATGTTGAGATGAAGGAAGCTGTAGGAGAGGAAAATATATTTATTTTTGGATTGGAATATAAGGAATTGAAAGAGATAAGGAAAAAACAATCTTATGATCCGATAAAATTTTTAGAGACAAACCCTAAATTAAAGACAGTTGTAGAGATGCTGCGAGATGGAACCTTTGGAGGAGATTTTTCAAGTATATACAGTCATCTAATAGATGGGGATAGGTATTTTGTTCTAAAAGATTTCAATACCTACTTAGAAACCCATAGAAAAATTGATAAAATTTACCGTGACCGCGATAAATGGAACTCCATGGTAGTTAAAAATATTGCAAAATCCGGATATTTTTCCAGTGACAATACCATAAGAAAATATGCAAAAGAGATATGGGGTATAGATAATTAAAAAATAGTCCGCTGGTAAAACTAGTGGACTATTTTTTAATTAAGTTCTTGTTTTCTATCCTCTGAGTCTTGCAGGAGAATCTATTACCAAAGTAACGGGACCATCATTTAAAAGATCCACCTTCATATCAGCACCAAATTCACCACTTTCTACATGGACTCCTAATTTTTTACACCTGTCTATAAACTCCTCATACATGGGGATAGCTTTTTCTGGTCTGGCAGCATCTATAAATCCTGGTCTTCTTCCTTTTTCACAATCGCCATAGAGGGTAAATTGTGACACTATTAGGAGACTGCCGCCTGCATCGGTCAGGGAGTTGTTCATCTTTCCATCTTCATCTTCAAATATTCTAAGTCCTATGACCTTGTTAACCATCCATTCTAATTCCTTTATATTGTCATCTACATGAATACCTAATAACAGTAATAATCCATTGTCTATTTTCCCGATTATATTTCCTTCTACTTCTACACTTGCTCTTGAAACTCTCTGTAAAACGACTCTCATATCCCGTTCCTCCACTTATAGTTAAATCAATTATTTTTTTATTTCAAATATTTCTTCTAATTTTTTAGCTACTCCATCATTTGTATTATCTCCGATAATCTCTAAATGTGGTAATGTTTCTTTAAGGGTTTGGCTGCCATTTTGCATTATAAATCCTTTTCCTACTAACTCTAACATCTCCAAATCATTCAATCCATCACCAAAGGCGATAGTTTCTTCGATCTTGATATCTTCTAATTTTAAGACCTCTACTATGGCAGTTCCCTTAGAGACATCTTTAGCCATTACTTCCAAACAGACAGGTAGTGACATAGTGACATTAAGCTGGTCAGGGTAAAGTCCATTAATTTTTTTTTCCAGTTTTTCCATGACCTTTGGATCTTCATGGAGATAGAAAAATTTAGTGATTTTAGTATTTTTCAGGTCTTCAAAATTAGCTAAAGTATAGGTGAACCCGGATTCAGTATGAAATGCTTCGGTCCACTGGGCTTCTTTTTCTGTATACCAATGGTCCCCGGCATATAAGTTTACATAAATTTCCTCATCTAATTTAAGGTCTATTATCTCTCTTGAGATAGAAAGGGGAAGGTCTCTGGCCAAGATCTCTTTATTTTCCTCATCATGAACCCTGGCTCCGTTAGAGGTAATCATAATACTGTCTAAATCTAAAATCTTTTTTATAGCCAATACATCGGTGTGGTGCCTGCCGGTTGCAATAAAAAATTTTACACCGCTGTCAATGATAGATTTAATAACTGTTTTAGTATAGTCTGAAATTTTGTGTTCTGAATTTAAAAGTGTACCGTCTAAATCAGAAATAACCGCTTTATATTTCATAAGTATAATCTCCTTTTTTTCTTTTTATTATAGCATAAATTGGCCTAAAAAAATCAGTTCAATAATTTAAGGACTACTGTGTTTAATTTAGAAATGTGCCATTGAGCTGCTTATTTGTTATTATCATAACTATAAAAATATCTTCCAATGAGAAAAAATATTAAAAATACAGTAACTATGTAAATTAGATAGTTATAAAATAAAATACCCATAGTTACCAAGGCAATAATAGGAACAAGGTACCCTCCCGGCAAGGTTAAAGAGCCTTTAATACCCCGCTTTTTAAATATGATGACAGCTATACACGTAAGCAGGTACTGGGAAATTCTTGAAATTACAGAAAATGAAGCTAAGGTATTAAAGTTACCAATAAGAATTATAAGTAATGAAAGCCCCCCAGTGAGGATGATAGCAGCACCAGGGGTACCATATTTATTTTTTCTGGAGAGAAATTCCGGCATGGTATTTTTCTCAGATAGTGCTACTATAGATCTTGGACTTATAAAAGATGATGCAATATTGATACCAATAACAGAAACTATTATCCCCGATGAGAAAAAGCTTCCTCCAAGAGGTCCCAGCAGAAGGTAGGCCGCATGAAATATAGGGTATGAATCCGGGGCTATATTTCCTCCCAGAACTCCCAGGATAGAAAAGATCAGGATAAGATAAAGTATTGTTATACCAATCATTACACTGATAATACCCTTTGGAAGGTTTTTAAGGGGAGTTTTCATATCTCTGGCTGCTACTGCAATTGATTCGAAACCTGTAAATGCATAGAATAGGATCAGGATAGGATCTGCAATACCCGTTATCAATCTTCCGGGATCCCTTGCGATAAAGATGAGGTTGCTTTTTCCCATATATTTAATTCCTATAAAAACAAATAATATAATAGGCACCATCTTTCCCAGGGTAACAATATTGTTTAAACTCTTTGTTAATTCTACTCCTAAAAAGTTGATATAGGAGAGGATGACAATGAGGAGTCCTGCAAGAATCTTTTCAATATAAGGGATATGAGCTATATCTAAAAAGGCCACCAAAAGATCTGCAAAAGCAACAGCCATGGTTGCCCAGGCAAGAAGAGAGATAACCCACTTCATAAATCCAACCTGAAACCCCATGAATTCTCCCATAGCTTCTCTCACATATATATAAGGACCTCCATACCCCTCAAAGATTCCAGAGGCTTCAGCAAAGCAAAGAGAGATAGAAAGAACGGTGGCGATAACAATCAGGGTAGGGAAAACCCCTCTTTCATTTAAGGCTATATAAAAACTTCCTGGAAGAAGGAAGATACCTGATCCAAGAATGGTGTTTATTCCAAGTAAAACAATACTCCAAAAACCTAGTTTATTTGTCACAGTCTGCCCTCCTTTTATAAAAATTGATATCTATAATATTTTAAATAGTATATCATCTGTATGTTTAATTGAAAAGAGGGCCTCTTTTTTAGAAAGCCCTCTATCTGAATAATTTTTCTGATTATCTAAGTAAAAACCGGAAGATATTTTCCATTTCATTATTTCCTTCAGCAAACATCATCTCAGGATGCCACTGGATACCCAGGATCTTGTTTTTACCCTTAGATTCATAACCTTCAATTATCTTATCGGAAGAAGATACTGCTGAAGCTGTCAGTCCTGCCCCCAGTTCCTTGATACACTGATGGTGTACAGAATTGACAATTTGTTTTTCCCCGATGAGAGTACAGAGGATAGAATCCTTCTCAATATCCACAAAGTGAACAGGCTCATGGTGATTAGATTTCTGTACATGCTGCACATTGGTCTCACCATAGTATTTTATATCCTGATGCAGTGAACCGCCAAAATATACATTTATTATCTGCATCCCTCTGCATATCCCTAAAATAGGGATATTTTTATTCAGTGCAGCCTTGATAAGCAGGAAATCAAAAGTATCTCTCTGGATAAAAGGTACTTCAGTTTCCTTTGTAAGTTCCTCACCATATAAGAAAGGGTTTACATCGATACCCCCGGTCATTATTAAGGCATCGATCTTATCGATATATACCCTAGCAACTTCTTCCTTGTTAGTTATTGGTAAAATCAGCGGTACAGCACCGATTTTTTCAATACATGTGGAATAGTGATCGAAAACATAATCCCTGTTAAAACCATCTAAAAACTTTTTATTTCCTGAAATACCAATTACTTTCATTTATTGGGCACCTCCCAAGGCTTCTTTTTTCTCTACTTTTTCCATCCTATCTTTAGAGAATTTATAGAATGGAGCCACAACTACTAACCCTCCTAAACCATAAACGATTTTATGAGGAGTAGCTATACCTGCTTTAATTAATAGGATTACACTTACAACTAAAGCAATAATAGGAATAATTGGACCAAATGGAATTGTAAACCCCTCATGTTTTATTCCGTTTTCCCTGTCTCTTTTTCTAAAGATCAGAACAGCAGCACAAGTTGGGATATACTGGATAAATCTAACAATAACACCGATAGACGCAAGGGCAGCAAAACTTCCACTCATTGCCAGAACCATAGTTCCTATCATAGATGCAAGAACTGCGTTATAGTGAACCCCTTTACTATTTGTTTTTAAGAAAAATTCAGGAACAAGACCGGTTTCAGCTAAGGCTACTCCAGACTTTGTAGAAGTATAAGAACCGGCCATATTGATTCCTATTATTGATATTAATATTCCTGTCATAATAAATGATTTTCCGCCGCTTCCTAAAAGAACACCAGCTGCTTCTGCAACAGGAGCCTTACTGACAGCAAGAGATGGTCCCAGTACTTTCATACATATTAATAGGATAGCGATATAAACAGCTGATACAATTAACATTACTACAACAATCGCCTTTGGAAGATTTTTCTGAGGATTGATCATATCTCCAGCTGCGATACCTATAGCTTCAAAACCTGTAAAAGCAAAGAAAAATAATATTGCTGCTTCTACTAAGGTATTTCCATTAGGTGCAGATGCTGCAACAGCAACAGTTTTAGTTAAAGTTGTTGTATCGACCTTACCAAATAGGAAGATTCCTGCAAAAATAAATAAAAATAATGGTATTATTTTTCCTAAAGTAACTATATTATTAACTATTTTAGAAGATTTTACTCCCATTAAGTTAATTACACTCCAGAAAAGGATACTAAAGATTGCAATAGCCATCCTGCCAGATGAAGTGTCAAACGTCGGGAAAACCAGAGCAAGCCTGTTTCCTAAAAATACTGCAAATGTAGCCCAGCCGATAATTCCCATGAGCCATTTCATAAGACCCACTTCATAACCAAAGAACGTTCCAAAGGCTTCCTTGGCATAGATATAAGGACCTCCATTAACTTTAAAACGACCAGCAGCTTCTGCGAAACACAGAGCAATAGAAATAACCAATAATGCATCAAAAATAATTACACCGACACTTGCTTCACCAATCATAGCATAAGCTTTACTGGGTAATCCGAAAATCCCAGTACCGATGATACAGTTAATACCTAAAAGTACAATACTCCAAAATCCTAATTTTCCTTTCATAAATTCCTCCCTAATATATTACGTAATGTTTAAAAAAATATTGATGAATTTTATATCATTACGATTTCTTTAAGAACTCTAAGTTCAAAATAAGTATAATATGAACTTGTTAACAAATTGTTAATTTTTGATTTTATTTTTAAAAAAAGATATAATGCCTCTGAGGAGGAAGTAAATGAAAAGAATAATTATGTCTTTATATATAATAATGTGTATAGGAGTGTTTGGAATAGAGCCCTCAATGAATATAGGAACAGAGAGAAAAGTGCTTCCCCTTTCTCATGGGTTGGAGGCCTACTTTGAAAGAGTAATTTATCTTCAGCCTGCAGTAGAGAAGGTCTATCTTTTAGGCTTTAAAGGGGAAGAAACAAATAACTTAAAGAAACGTTTTTCGAAGATAGAGTTTTCAAACTTTTCGATGGGAAAAAATAAAGAAGAATCTGGAGGGTCAAGAGCTCTGGTTGTTAAAGACAGGAGAAAAACCTCGGATTTAAAGAACCTTAATTACCCTGTTTACGGATATAGGTACACTCCCAGGGATGAGTTTGTTATGGTGTTATATCCTGACGAACCATACCACGGTTCCCCTGTAAGGGAAAGATTGTTTTTTAACTATCCCAAGGCAAAAGAATATAAATTAAACTATTTTCTTTTGGAGGGAGGGTACTCATTTTACAATATGGATGGGCACTTTTTTGTGATAGACAAGAGAAACCTCAATAAGATAATAATCTCCTTCCACCTGACAATAATGGTTTCCTTTATCATGTTTTATCTGATAATAAGCAGACGAAAACTTGTAAAGGAACTCACGAAAACAAGGCTCAGGGCAGAGGAAGCCAGCCTGGAAAAAGGGCGTTTTCTGGCCAACATGTCCCATGAGATAAGGACACCTCTCAGCGGGATAATAGGCACGGTAGAAACCCTGAGAGATATTCCCATGGACAGGAAGATCAATGAAAAGATCGGGGTTATAGGAGGAGCATCCCATCATTTATTGGAGATCATAAATGATATTCTTGATTTTTCCAAGATTGAAGCAAATAAAATAGAAATTCACAGAAACCAGTTTTCTCTGAGGGAAACTCTCACAGAGATACTTCAAATATTTGAGAGTATAATAAATAGGAAAAATTTAAGACTCATATGTATCTGTTCAAAGGATATCCCCCATCTTGTAGTGGGAGACAGATTAGCTCTGAGAAAGATTCTTATAAACCTGGTTGGAAATGCAGTTAAGTTTACCCATGAGGGTGAAATTACTATCTGTGTTAAAATAAATGAGTCCGGAGACATTTACTTTAGAGTGACAGATACCGGAATAGGTATTCCGGAAGAGATGGTAGATAAAATAACTGAAGATTTTATTCAGGGACAGCAGGGGAACTCAAGAGAGTATGAAGGAACGGGACTGGGACTGGCAATAACATCAAGGTTCTTATCTTTGATGGGGTCAAAGCTTATGGTTGAGAGTACCGTGGGCCTGGGAAGCAGTTTTTACTTTAAACTGTCTCTTCCAGAAGGAAAAGATAAGTTACAGCCAAACACCGGAGGCTTTATTTTATATACAGCCACAAGAGAGGTAAAGGAGTTTTTTCAAGAGTTCGGAGATGACTACAACCATCCTTATATAATTATATCCGATGAAGAGGAGTTTATGGACCTATCCGAGGATGGGGAAATACTCCTTGATTACCCCCATATCTTTATAGGGGAAGATCTGTATCTGCCGGAAAAGCATACTTTAGATTGTACAGTTGTATGCAGTTTACCTATGGAGCTTCTAAAAGTCTCTGTTATTTGTATGAATCCATTATTTAACTGGAAGATCCATAGAAGTATGGAGAAGGTAAACCAGGAACAGATAGAGGTCAAAACAAGGAATATCAAAGCATTAATTGTTGATGACAGCAGGCTAAATCTAAATGTATTAAAAGATCTTTTAGAAAGGATTGGAATATTGGTCATTTCTGCTTCCAGGGGTTCAGAAGCTCTGGAATTATTAACAGGTGAAATTGATATTGTATTTACAGATATACAGATGCCTGAGATGGATGGATACGAACTGGCTGACAGGATAAAAAAGATAGATATGAAATTACCGGTTGTGGCGATAACTGCAAATGCATTTTTAGAGGATAGAGTAAAAGCACTTAAAGGGTCACTGGATGCCTATGTAACAAAGCCTTTTCAGAGGGATGATCTTATAGAGGCAATTGAGAATCTTGTGCCTCAGCTAAAGGTTGAAAGACTTCTTAATGAACTGGGCAATGAAGGGATAATAGCCGATTGTTTGAAGGAGATACCAAAAGGACTTTTTCGGTTAAAAGAAGCTCTGGAAGTAAAATCATATGAGAAGATAAGATATTATGCTCATAAGCTTAAGGGGGAGTTTTCATATTTAAAAGAGGATAAAATAAGAATTCTTCTGGAAGAAATTGAAAAAGATTCAGAGAACGTTGAACAAAAAGTTAAGTATTTAAAGGGTATAGAGGTTAGATGGAACAGTTTAAAAGACAGGATTGGAGAGGAATAGAATATGAAGATATTAATAGTAGAGGACAGTCTGATAACAAGAAATCACTTAGAAAAAACTTTAAAGGAAGAAGGATATGAGGTTAGTACAGCCGCATCTGGAGAAGCCGCCTTACAGACGATAGTAAATATGAGCCCGCAGCTTGTACTTTTAGATCTATACCTGCCGGGGATAGACGGGTTAGAAGTTTGTGAAAAAATAAGAAATCATCCGGGAGTTTACGGGACTCCCCACATAATAATGCTCACAGGAAAGACGGAACAGCAGGACATAGTGGATGGATTTGTAAGGGGGGCAGATGATTATGTAAAAAAGCCCTTTAATATAGATGAGGTGATTCTCAGGATAAGGGTGGTGGAACGAAAAAATGCTGCTGTGATAGAACTTCTCCAGGTAGGGGATATTATTATCAATCTCTCAGCCAACAGTGTGAGGGAGGGGGGAGAGGAGATCAAGCTCTCCAAAACCGAGTATAACCTTCTTGTTTTTTTAGCAAAAAACAAAGGAGTGGCTCTCTCCAGAATGAATATCTATGAGAGGGTATGGGAGGATGAATTTATTCAGGGGAACAGGATCATAGATGTATATATAAGGAAGCTCAAGAAGAAGCTTTCTACCTTTGACAGCCACATCGAATCCCTTCAGGGAAGAGGATACATCCTGAGAGAAACATTATAAAGTTGGATTTACGGTCTTAATTGTAAAATAGAGGAATTTTTAATTAATTTTAGGAGTTTTTTGTGGAAAAATTCACTAATTAATGGTATTATTTATCTGTTGAATAAAGATTTACAGGGGGATTTATTTTGGATATAGAAAGAATATTAAATAAAGAAAAATTAGATCGAAGTGATTTGATCTGCTTAATGAATACAAATTCAGCAGAGGATATAGAAAAAATATTTAAGAAAGCTTATGAAGTTAAGCTGGAAAATATCGGGAATAAAGTTTATTATCGTGGGCTTATAGAAATTAGTAATGAATGCATTAAAAACTGCTTTTATTGCGGGATTAGAAGAGATAATGATAAGGTAGAAAAATTCAGGATGACCAAAGAACAGATTCTGGAAGGGGCTAAATGGATCTATGAAAATAATTATGCTTCTATAGCTATTCAGGCCGGGGAAAGGTGTGATGAAGAGTTCGTTAACTTTATTGAGGAAGTTGTAATTGGAATAAAAGAGATTTCGAACAATAAATTGGGAATCACCTTATCCTTAGGTGAGCAGAGTTATGAAACATATAAAAGGTGGTTCGATGCCGGAGCTCATAGATATTTACTCAGAATAGAGAGTTCTAATAAAGATATCTATGACTCCCTACACCCCAAAGATCCCCTTCACAACCATGATACCAGAATAGAGTGTCTAAAGGATCTGAGAAAGGCCGGATATCAGGTAGGTACAGGAGTAATGATTGGATTACCGGGTCAGACTACAGAGGATTTGGTGGATGACATATTATTTTATGAGAAGATGGATATAGATATGATAGGTATGGGGCCTTATATCCTCCATGATGATACTCCCATGGGGAAAAAGGAAAAAAATAATATTTTGGATAAGAAAAAAAGAGTTGAATTAGGTTTAAAGATGATAGCACTGACAAGAATCTATTTAAAAGATGTTAATATTGCAGCTACTACTGCTCTTCAGGGATTGGATTCTTTAGGCAGGGAGAAAGGCTTAAAAGCAGGGGCTAATATTTTAATGCCTATTACAACTATTAAAGAGCATAAGGCTAAGTACCAGCTTTATAACAATAAACCATGTATAGATGACAATGCCGATCAGTGTAAAAGCTGTCTGGGTAAGAGAGTTGAAAGTGTCGGAGACGAGATTATTTACAATGACTGGGGAGATTCCCCGCATTTTAAAAAGAAACTTAAATAAGTTGGTTTAAAAGGTGTAAGGGTGATTAAAAAAAGGAAAGTTAGAGTCTATCTAACTTTCCTTTTTTGTCTCCAAACTGTCCCCACAGAATCACTATTTGAAGTAGAATTTTTATTATATAACTTGACTTAATTCCTAACTCCAAGGGAACATCACGACAGATAGAAAAAGTAAACATCTGGGGCACACGTTAGAGCCTGTTTCCTCAAAAGTAATTAAAAAAGATCCTAAAAAATTAGGAACTTTTTTATTTAACTTATAAATATCTCTCCCACTAGCTTGTACCAGTGATTCTAATTTCTATCTATTCATAGAACTGAACAATTGTGGGAAATCCTTGGTTCTAGTGCAACAATTATGAAAAAGTACAAAATTTCTATAAGATTTTTTATTTAATCTACAATTCCAAATAACTCATTTATAAATTTACATTCTAAAAGGGCATTTCGATTTAATCCATCGACTTGCCCTTTCCTTATCATATTCATTATTTCAATTCCAGACAATATACGCTTAGCTGTATTAAAGCTTTTGAAACCTAAGGCATATTTTACTATTCGCTTAATAAAACGATGATCTTGCTCAATAATATTATTCAAATACTTGTTTTGGCGTACCTCTAAACTGTCCAAAACATCAGAGTTTTCTTGCTTCAAGCTGTTGATTGCAGAAAGGTTAGCTCCACTCTTATCTATCGTGATCACTCTAGGAGTAACATTGTTTTTAGATTTTAATGCCTTATTAAAAACCTTTTAGCAGCCTTTTTATCTCGCTTTGAAGTTAATAGAAAGTCTACAGTATTACCTTCAGAGCCCAACGCATAGTAGAAGTGTGCGACACCTCAATTCCTCTCTCCATCATAATATCTTTTAAGTTTCTAAAACTAAGAGGATATTTCAAATACCACCTGACACAAAGCAATATTACTTCACCTTCAAATTGTTTATATTTAAATTCTTTTGGTTGCATGATATTCCTCCTAGGTTTTTAGGATATTCTATCACATTTAAATTGTTGCACCAGAACCTTTAATAACCCCATTGATTTAAACCTATTTTTTATAATAATTTCGCTAGAATGTTGGTTCAATTCTCTTTCTCAAAGTAAAGAAAAGCATGCCAAAACCTCTAATGCTTAATGGGGTTTCTTGACATGCTAAAATTTAAATACTATGCTAATCATAATACAAGACCATGGAAACCCCAATTAAATTTGAGTTTATTGCAGGAAGTAATTCACTTATTTATAAAACTCTCATATTTTCATTTTTTGATATTTCTTTTGAAGTCATTTATAAGTAAATATTATTCCATGTCTATTAATTAGATTCTATTTTTATAAACTCACCAGGAATCCACTCACCGGTAAATAGACTCTTCTGAGGACCGTATAGACGTATTAAAGCGAACCAATTTGTGTCTTTTGGAATATGAACATAGTTTTCAGCATAAGCGCCTTCAGGCAGTGACGGGCCAAACCATAGAGTTGTTGAACCATCAGCATTTTGAATGGGGTTATCACGGTCACCAATTGATGGATACTTATTGTTGCTTGGCACTCCAGCAGCAGTTTCTGCATCATATGCAGTTATCGACCAAAATAGTCCTGCAGGTATGTTGTTTGGCAGTGTTATTGAATAAGTGCATTCACCACGCAGGTATTCACCATCTGAATCTTTATATGCCCCTGCATACTTGGCTCCTTGTCCAATCTTAGCATTTATCATTGCATCGGATATAGAGTAGTGGTTGATATACATATGCATCTTGGCATCTACATTTGTGTGCCCTGTTTCAACTGAATTATATGAAGTATCAGACCCTGCAGTATACTGGTTACCCTCCTCATCAGTTAAGGCGTGAGCTACCCATGAAGGAGATTCCTCCCAGAAGGTTGTATGCCCAACAGTATCACGTCCTTTTTCATCAAAGTTTAATGAAACTTCTTTTGCTATTTTCCAACCAGTTTGTGCTGCAAGTGTTAACATTTCTTTCTCAGCATCCGATGGGTTGAATTTATATCCCTTCTTAATACCTAAAGAAGCAAGAATACCATTCATGTAAGGGTCAACCACTAATATTGGTTCAGCTTGAATAGTACGATCCAACTGTTCAAAGTAAGTCCAATCTTTAGGGGAGATCGAGTTACTTGGTATATCTGAAACTTCATGATATTCCATTGGTTCCGCATCTCCAATTAATGGATAAATCTTAATTTCTTTCATACGATCAACTGCAGGGGTTGTATTATTCATATCCTCAAAAAATGATCTAAGGAATAAGAATACTTCATATGTATTTGATTCATAGATGAAATATTTATTCGAATCATAACCCTCTCTAGACACACCTGGAGGAAGGATTAAGAATAATCCTCCTTTACCTCGATCGGGGCCAGCATTCCCTATATCTCCTAAATAATGAGTGCCATCTTCTTTTTCAGGGCCAATCAATGCATCATGCAACATATCATCTACAAGAGTTTGTAATGCAGCTGGCATTTCAATAACTAAAGGTCCTGTATCTTTCATGTCTAGCCATGCTAAACCATAGATTACATCACTGTTTGGTGTAGTGATAATCGTATGTGCTTTTAGTCTGTCTTCATAAATAGCAATCTTGTTGTAAGCTGTTCCATCCATAAGCTCTGCATGCCCTTCTTGCATAGCTCTCATATTTGTAATTGGAAGTGCCCAAAGATATGCTTGGGTAGCTCTTTGGAAAGCTAGCTCCTGCTGAAGAGCTTCAGCTGAATCAGCCGTTGGGTAACCACGATCAAACTCTAAATTTGCTAAGTGATTGTGATGCTGAAATGTTAACTCACCTGGATTGTTGCTGCACCCCGTTAAAGCTAATACTATCATACTTACTAATACACCATTTCTTAATACGTTCTTGTTTATCAAAATACATCATCTCCTTAATTTTTTATAATATGGTAATAACTCTTCCCTTAATTTCATCATAGCTTTTTTATCAATATCTGGAAAATCTGAGCTGTCCATATCTGCATCTGTAATTTTAATCTGTGGTTGTAATTTATTCACTATAAAATCAATATCTTCTTGTGTTCCATCAGTTCCAATTCTAATCCCGATAGCTATATAATCTGACTGAAAATCATCTCGAGTGTAAGTATAGCTTCCTCCCTATTTGTAAATAATTTTTTTTATTAATTTTCCTTGATAACTCAATGTATCTATTAAGTTTTTAACTTTGTTAATTTGACAAATAATTGCTTATTTATGGATATTTCATAGTATTTAATACTGAAAACAAGAATTTTTGTATAGCAAACAAACGTCCTCACTATTTTTTTTGAAGGCCTTATTCCCTCAATATTCTTATGGCAACTACCCTCCCAT